>JBASTF010000891.1:0-6297 GCA_049274755.1 Rubrivivax sp.
CGCCAACACCGAGCCATGGAAGCCCCGCCGCGCCAGGTCGGGCGCGCCGTCGTCGCGAGCGGCCACTCAGGCCGCCTTCTTGGGCTTCAGCAGCGCCTGGCAGGCCGCACGCTGGCCGGCCTCGACCTTGGCGCAGACCCCGTCGAGCTGGGTCTGCAGCCGCTTCATCGCCGCGGCATGCTGGCCGTCGCCGTTCCAGGCCACGAGCTTGCTGCTCATGCGCTCCAGCGAGCGAACGCTGCGGCCATCGAAAGCGCCGCGGTCCTTGGCCGCCTCGGCCAGCAGCTGGGCCGCCGTCTTCTCGATGCGCGCCGTGTCCTTGGGCGCCAGGTCGACCAGGGCCGCCAGATAGCCGGAGCCCCATTGCAGCCGCGTCGCCGGGCCCTCGCTCTTCTGGAACGACTGTGCGTACCAGCGCAGCGCCTCGTCGTTGCGGCCCTGCTTCTTCGCATTGCTGCCGAGCTGGCTCATCAGGTAGTAGGGTGAATGGCTCTTGGCCAGGTTGGCTTTCAGCAGGCGCTCGCTGTCGTCCCACAGCCCGGCCAGGCCCAGCGCGTAGCCGGCACCGGTGATGACGGCCTGGCGTTCGTAGCCGTCCGTGATCTCGCGGTCGTCGCGCGCCACATGTTCGCGCACGTCCTTCAGCAGCGCGGCCGGCAGCTTGGGGTGGACCTCGGACTTCTCGACCGACAGCCGCGCCAGGTCGATGCGCGACACCAGGGCGCTGAGGCGGTCGCCGCGCGACAGCGTGGCATCGGCGGCCAGGCGCTGCAGCGCGCTGTCGAACAGCGGCACCAGCGGTGAACTGGCCGGCGTGCCGTCGGCAGCCAGCACGCGCACCAGGTCGGCGGCGCTGTTGGCGATGACGTCCATGTGCAGCCGCGTCAGCGCCGGGTCGCTCACCACACGCTGCACCCGTTCACGCAGCGCGGCGTCGGGCTTCACGCCCTTGCCGTCGTCGCTGGCGGCCAGGGCCTTCAGCCACAGCCGGGTGGTCGTTTCGCTGTCGCCGGCCGGGCTGGCGGCCGCCAGCGTCGCCAGCGTCGTCGCCACGTCGCCCTTGGGCACGAGCTGGCCGGCATCGGTTTCCCAGGAATAAAAGGCCAGCAGCCGCCAGTCGTTGGCCGGCAGCGGCTTGCCGGCCTGCGCATCGGCCAGCACGGCCTTCACGGCACGGCCGCCGCCCAGGCCCAGGCGCATCAGCGACAGCACCTGCTCGGCATCGGCTTCACCCGGCAGGCGTGTGATCTCGGCACCCTCGGGCGTGAACAGCACCAGGGTCGGGTAGCCGCTGACGTTGAAGCGCTGGCCCAGCTTCTGCGCGCCGGGGCGGTCGCCGTCCACATGCACGGCGACAAAGCTGCGCGCCTGGGCCGCAAAGTCCTGACGGTTGAACAGCGTCGCCTTCAGCTGGTTGCAGGGCGGGCACCAGGTGGCGCCCCAGTACAGCAGCACCGGCTTCTTCTGCTGTCGTGCCTGGGTGAAGGCACGGTCGATGTCGGCATCGGCCGCCGCGGGCAGCCAGGCGACGTTTTTCGACGGCAGGCCGGGGGCGGCCTGGACCGGCGCGCCAAACAAAACCGCCGCCGACAAGGCGACGGCCGAGAGGAATGCCTTCATGGGGCAGGGCTTTCGGAATGCGGTGGCGCATTGTGCGCTGGAGTTCACGATCCAGTGACACACCCCCGGAATGCGGGGTCCGCAAAGCCCCCATCGGCGCGACAAAGGCCCGTGCGCCGAAGAAGGCCTTCCCCTAGGATGCCTGCCGTGAAAAAGCACCCTGCTCCTGCCGCGCCGCGCCTGCGTGCCCCCTTGGCCGTGTTGCTGCTGGGCGCCCTGCTGGGCGGCCCTGCCGCCGCCATCGCACAGAACACGGTCGCGCAACGCTCTTCTCAGTTTTACGAAGATGCGCTGAACCGCTACGAAAAAGGCGACGTCCAGGGCGCCTCGGTGCAGCTGAAAAACGCACTGAAGGAAGACAGCAAGAACCTTGCGGCGCAACTGCTGCTCGGCCGGCTGATGCTGGCCGCCGGCGAGCTGAAGGGCGCCGAGGCGACGTTCGAAGGTTTGCTCAGGCAGGGTGTCAGCAAGAGCGAAGTCATCACGATGCTGGGCCAGACCTATCTGCAGCTCGGCGAGGTACGCAAACTGCTGGAGACGGTGACGCCGGCCGGGCTGTCGCCCGTCCAGCAATCGGAGGTACTGACACTGCGCGGCTCGGCCCTGGCGATGTCGGGCAACCACAGCGCCGCCAGCCAAGCCTTTGCCGAGGCGCGCAGCCTGGACCCGCGGTCGGCGCTGCCACTGATCGCCGAAGCACCCGCCCTGCTGCGCAACGGCGACCGCGCCGGCGCACGTGCGCTGGCGATCAAGGCCACCGAGCTGGCGCCCAACAACGCTAGCGCCTGGGCCCAACTCGGCACCATTCTGCTGACGATTGGCGACCTGCAGGGCGCGGTGGCAGCGCTAGACAAGGGCTTGGCACTGAACGGCAAACACGTCGATTCGCGGGTCGCACGCGCCTCCGCGCTGATGGCGCTGAAGCGGCCGCAGGACGCCGCCGCCGAACTGCAGGTGCTGAAAGATGGCAAGGCCGTCGAGCCACGCGCATCGTTCCTGCGTGCAGCGCTGGCCACCGAACGCGGCGACGCGAAAGCCGCTACCGCCGACTACACCGAGGCCGCCACGCTGATCGACGCGATGCCGCCAGCGGTGCGCAACAGCAGCGAACCGCTGCTGCTGGCCGGTGCACTGTCGCACCGCGCACTCGGCCACGCCGAAAAAACCCGCGAGTACCTCGATGCGCTGCTCAGCCGCAACAGCGGCCACCGCGCCGCGCAAACGCTGCTGGCCACCGTGCTGCTGGAGGGCAACCAGCTGAACCGCGCCTTGCCCATCATCGAGAACCTGCTGCGCACGAACCCCGACGATGCCAATGCGCTGTACATGATGGGCAGCGTGTATCTGGCCCGCAAGCAGTACGTGCAGGCCAGCGAGTTTCTGGACAAGGCCACGCGCCTGGGTTCCGGTACGGTTTCGCTGCGCGACCTGTCGTTCAGCCAGTTTGCGCTGGGCCAGAACAAGGTTGCGCTGGCGAATCTGGAACAGGCTTATGCACGCAACCCGAAGGACTACCGGGCTGGCATCGAGTTGGCCGTGGTCTACGCCCGCATGGGTGATGCCACCAAGGCGGTGAAGACTGCCGAGGCCCTGGTCAAGCTAGACCCGGACAACCTGGCGATGTTGAACTTCCTCGGCAACATCAAGGGCCGCCTGGGCGACAAGAAGGGGCTGCGCGCCGCCTATGAACAGGCGCTGGCCAAGAACCCGAAGTTCCGGCCGGTGGTGATGAACATGAGCTGGCTGGATCTGGAGGAAGGCCGCTACGACGACGCCCGCAACCGCCTGGCTACCCTGCTGAAGGATCTGCCCAAGGACCCCGACCTGTTGTTCCAGCTGGGCATGGTCGAACAGGCCGCCGGCCGCATGGACGACGCCATGGCCCGCTGGACCGAAGCCGACAACGTGCAGCAGAAGGACCCGCGGCCGGGCACGGCCATCGTCGAATACCTGCTGTCGCAGCGGCAATCCGAGAAGGCACTGGCGGCGGTGAAAACGCTGAGCAGCCGCTACCCAGACAACCTGCCGGTGATCATGACCTCGGCGCGCACCTATGCGATGGCCGGTGACGCCGCGCTGGCGCGCAAGACGCTGCAAGAAGCTTCGACCAAGGTGGGAGCCGATCCGGGCGCGCTGGTCGCGATCGGTCGCCTGCAACTGCAGATCGGCCACCCGGAGGGCGCGGCCTACAACGTCGGCAAGGCCCTGCAGTCCAACCCCAACGACATCGGCGCACTGGCCTTGCAGGTCGAGGTGGCCGCCCGCCAGGGCCACGCCGCCGAAGTCGACAAGGCCATGGCCACGCTGCAGGCCAAACATCCGAACGACCCCGCCACGCAAGTGACGGCCGGCCACATCGCCTTTGCGCGTGGCCAGGTGCCCAAGGCCATCAGCCTGTACAAGGCGGTGTTCGACCGCGAGCCGAACACCCAGCTGGCACTGAACCTGGTGCAAGCCTATGTCGTGAACAACGACCCACAGGCTGCGGTCAGGCTGCTGGAGGGCTGGTCGCAGAAGCAGCCGCGCGACATCGTCGCGTTGCGCGCTGTGGCAGAACTGCAGTTGAACACCGGCAAGGCCGACGCGGCGCGCCAGAACTTCGACAAGCTCGTCAGGCTCAACCCAAACGACCCCTCGGTCGCCACAGCCCACGCCAAGGCGCTGCTGCGCCTGAACGATCCGGGTGCGGTCGCGGCGGCAGAGCGGGCTTTCAAGCTCGCCCCGACCAATGCAGCCACCGGGGACATCTACGGCTGGGCGCTGGTCCAGCGCGGCGACGTCGAGAACGGCGTCCGCGTCCTGCGCGACGCTCGGCTGCGCGACCCGAACAACGGCAGCATTCGCTGGCACCTGGCCGTGGCGCTGTCCAAGGCCGGCCGCAAGAACGAGGCACGCGACGAATTGCGCGCCGCCCTGGCCTCGAACACGCCACCAGTGCCTGGACCCGAAGTCGACAAGCTGCGTGGCGAACTTGGCCTGTAGCGACACTCTCGCTGCGTCGGAATGCTTGACACTTTCCGACACAAAAGCCGAGCGACAGAAGCTTTTTTCTTATAAATCAACAGTTTATTGGTTGGGCACAAAAACTGCTTTAACTGTCTTCAAAGGCTGCCGGCAATCGCGCTGCTCCAACGCCCCACCGAGTCACGGGGCTGGCAAGAGCCGCCGAGCTTGATAGCCTTCGATTCAAAGAGTCCGTTCACCGCCAAGCAAATCAGGGGCCCAGAATGCAATCCACCCACTCGTTCCCCCAAGTCGTCGTCGGCTTGGCAGCCGCCTTCACGTGGATGGCAGCGGGCGCTCAGACGCTGACCGACGTCGGCCCCAACGGCGGCACGTCGACGAACTACGCGACGTACAAGGGTTCGTCGAGCACTGCGAGCACGTCGGGCACCTACGCGCCGGACCGGACGCTGAGCAACGGAACCTCGACCTTTTCGGCGTACTGCATCGACCCGCTGACTGGTTTCACGAACGGCCAGAGCTACACGACGACGACGCTGGACAACTTCCTGAACGGCTTGACCACGTCGGGCTACGCTTCGCAGATCGCTCGCAGTGGCTACTCGGGCTACACGCTGGGCAACACCACGATCCAGGCTCGGATCCTGTCCGACCTGAAAGAACTGTATTCGTGGGCATACGAGGACAGCCAGACCACGGCAGCAAGGTCGGCGGCGTTTGGCATGGCTGTCTGGGAAATCATCCTGCAGGATGGTGGCAGCACCGGTACCACCTACAGTGCCACTGCCGGGCAGATGCGTTCATCCGGCAGCAACTCAAGCGCGGCGGACAGCGTCGACAATGCGCTGAGCGGCTACCTGACAGCGTTGAACAGCAATTCCTGGACCACGCTGCTGGGCTCCAGCGCCACGCAGACCAACTGGACCTACACGGTGTACTACGACAGCTCGAGCCCGTTCTCGCAGAGCTTCCTGTCTGTGACGCCGCCCGGTGGCCTGCCCGAACCGGGTTCGTTCGCTCTCGTCGGTTTGGCACTGGCGGGCGCCTACGGCGTGCGCCGTCGCCAGCGCATGGTCGCACCGCAGGTCTGAGGCAGGCCGCCACGCACCGAGAAAGCCGGCCTGCGGGTCGGCTTTTTTCATGGTTCCAGGCCGGAAGGCCCGCCGGGGTCACCCAGCCAGCGCTGCTCCTCCCCCTCCAGCCCCGGCTCCGCATTCGCCCGCGCCAGCGCCATCCACACCGGGAACGGCACCCGGGCCGCGCGCTTCGGTGCCGGCCGGGCAACTTCCAGCCCGGTCTCGGCAGCGAACATCACGCCGTAGGCCGGCGGCACCTCGTCGGGCTCGGCAATGCCGGCTTTCAGCACGTACCAGCACCGGCTGGCCAGCGCCGCGTAGGCCTGGCCCTTGGCTCCGTGCCGCAGGTCGGACAGCAGGTCGGCGCGCCGCACCTTGATTTCGTGCACCACCGGCTCGGCGTAGTCCTCCACCGTCGTGTGGCGGATCGAAAACACGTCGGGCATGGCCACGGCCCAGCGGGTGCCGCCGTCATCGCCGGGCAGCGGCGCACGCAGGCTCAGGCCGCGCCAGACGATGCGCCCGGCACGCTGCATCTCCAGCGCCACACGCGCCACCAGGGCCTCGTGCGCGTCGCGTGCGGTGCGGTTTTTCTGCAGCGTGGCGGCCAGCACGGCGATGCCGGCATCGGTGACAC
>JBASTF010000892.1:0-1954 GCA_049274755.1 Rubrivivax sp.
GCTTCGCCCGCTGCAGCGAAGGCCATGCGCGACTTTGCCGGCGAAGACCCGCTGGTGCTGGTGGCCAACGACGTGGCGCCGGCCGACATGATCCAGTTCAAGCGCAGCGTCTTCACCGGCTTCGTCACCGACGTCGGCGGCAAGACCTCGCACACCGCCATCGTTGCGCGCAGCATGGACATCCCGGCGGTGGTCGGCGCACGCGAAGCCAGCCGGCTGATCCGCCAGGACGACTGGCTGGTCATCGACGGCGATGCCGGCGTCGTCATCGTCAACCCCTCGCCCATCGTGCTGGAGGAGTACCGCTTCCGCCAGCGCCAGAGTGAACTCGAACGTGCGCGCCTGAACCGCCTGCGCCACACGCCGGCGGTGACGCTGGACGGCGAGCCGGTGGAACTGCTGGCCAACATCGAGCTGCCCGGCGACGCCGCAGGTGCGCTGGAGGCCGGGGCGGTGGGGGTGGGCCTGTTCCGCAGCGAGTTCCTGTTCATGAACCGCGGTGGCGACCTGCCCGACGAAGAAGAGCAGTTCGAGGCCTACCGCGCCGCGGTGCTGGCGATGCAAGGCCTGCCGGTGACCATCCGCACGGTGGACATCGGTGCCGACAAGCCGCTGGAACGCATGAGCCCCACCGAACTGCGCCACGAGCACGGGCTGAACCCGGCGCTGGGGTTGCGCGCCATCCGCTGGAGCCTGTCCGAGCCCGGCATGTTCCGGCAGCAACTGCGCGCCATCCTGCGCGCCAGCGCCTTCGGCAAGGTGCGCATCCTGGTGCCGATGGTGGCCCACCTCGGCGAGATCCGCGGCACGCTCGAGGCGCTGGCCCGCGCACGCCAGCAGCTCGACGACGCCGGGCGCGCCTACGGGCCGGTGGAGATCGGCGCGATGATCGAAGTGCCGGCAGCGGCGCTGATGATCGACCGCTTCTTGCAGCATTTCGACTTTGTCTCCATCGGCACCAACGACCTCATCCAGTACACGTTGGCCATCGACCGTGCTGACGACGCCGTCTCGCACCTGTACGACCCCTGGCACCCGGCGGTGCTGCAGCTGATCGCGGACACCATCACACGCGCCACCCGCAGCGGGCGTGGTGTCAGTGTCTGCGGCGAGATGGCCGGCGACGCGGCCTTCACCGACCTGTTGCTGGCTATGGGCCTGCGCAGCTTCTCGATGCACCCGGCGCGCATCGCCTCGATCAAGCAGCGGGTGCTGCGCGCCGACACCAGGCGTCTGACCGGGGCGCTGGCTGCGGTGATGGCGGCAGAGGACCCGTCGCGTGAATCGGCGCGGCACTTCCCGCCGGCCGCGACGGCCTGACGCAGAACAGCAAAGTGCAGGCCGGGTGTTGCATTCGGAAAAACCCGTGCTATAGTCTTTGGCTCTGCTGATCAACGGCAGGCGCTGACGGCAACAGTCGCAGCACCTGACAGAGAAAAGCAGAAAGACAGAGCGATTGACTAGGGTTAGAAAATAGTTGTATAGTCGCAGGCTCTGCTGATCATTGCAAAGCGCTAAGGCAAACAGCCAAAACGCAAAGCAGCGAGAAAGTAGAAAGACCTGGCGATTGACAAGGATTTAAAAAACATGTCAGAATCGCTGTCTTCGCTGAATAAACATCAGCGACGCTGAAAGGCAAAGCCGGTAACGGCAAAGCAAATCAGCAAGCTCTTTAACAACATACAGCCGATAAGCGTGGGCGTTTGAAGGCGAGTGCCAGGAATCGCAAGATTCCAGGTCTCATGACCTTAAACGCTCACTGAATTGAATTTTCATGCAAGTGAAGTTCACTTCAATTCTTTGAGTAATTTATCAAGATCGAACTGAAGAGTTTGATCCTGGCTCAGATTGAACGCTGGCGGCATGCCTTACACATGCAAGTCGAACGGTAACAGGTTAAGCTGACGAGTGGCGAACGGGTGAGTAATGTATCGGAACGTGCCCAGTAGTGGGG
>JBASTF010000893.1:0-9197 GCA_049274755.1 Rubrivivax sp.
GCACTTCAGATACACGTTGCCGTGCTTGTCTTCCATCGTCTTCTTCATGCCCAGCACGTTCTCGTAGTGCTTCACGGCGGCAGCCATGTCCATCACCTTGATGCTGACGTGCCCAATTCTCATCACAGTCATTTCATGTCTCCTTCGATTGATCCGTTTCGCCAGCCGGGCCACTTCGGAACGAAGCGCCAGCACCCCATTGATAGCCGAGCGCCTTCTGCAGCTTGCCCACCACCTCGACCTCGACGCCTTGCAGCGGTGACACCCGGCAGGCCAGGCAGACGCCGCGCTCCTCCTCCTCGGCCGACACATGCGCCCGGCTCATCGCGCCCACCTTGCGCACGCTGCCCACGCGCACTCTGATCTTGCAGACTCCGCAGCCGCCGTTCACGCAGCCAACGGGAATTCCCTTGCGGCCCAGCCTCACCATGCCCTGCAGCAAGGTCTCCGATTCGGCGCAGTCATACGACTCCCCGGTCTGCTTGACGCGAACGCGGTGCCGGCATGCCTCGGCGGCCGGCACCGCATCCGTCGCCCCTGACTGATTTCGGTCCATCGCTCGCTCAGGCAGCGTCGGCCTCGGCCAGGAAATTGCCGACGAGCTGGGCGAAGCGCTGCGCGTGCTCGATCTGGGTCCAGTGCCCGCAGCGGCCGTACACGTGGAGCTGCGAGCGCAGGATCAGCTGCGACAGCCGGATCGAATTCGACAGCGGCAGGACCTGGTCCTCGCGACCGTGGATGATCAGCGTTTCGTGTGGCAGCTTGCGGATGTCTTCGTCGCTGCTGGCCAGCGATTCGACCCAGCGCTGCCGCGGTGCCGGGAACATCGCCGCATACGACTCCTGGAAGCCCGGGCGCTTGCTCGCCTCGTAGCGCAGCTGCGCCAGTTCGTCGCTGACCAGGTTGCGGTCGTAGGCAAACCAGTCCATGACCTTGCGCATGTTCTCGAACGACGGCGTGTAGCCCCAGACCGCGTCGAGCGCCGGGGTCAGCTCGAAGTTCACACCGGCGGCGCCCATCAGCACGAGGCGGCGGACCCGCTCGGGATGGCGGATCGCGAGGGCAAGCGACAACGCCCCGCCGAACGAATTGCCCACCAGATCGACCTGCGCCAGGTCGAGCGTGTCGATCAGGCCGATCGCCTGCGCGACCCAGCCGTCCATCGTGTAGGCGGCGCCGGCCGGGCGGTCGGTGAAACCGAATCCGGCCATGTCGGGCGCGATGACACGGCGGTCCTTGGCCAGTTCGGGCATCACCAGACGCCAGTTCGCATAGGCACTGACGCCGGGACCGGAGCCGTGGATCATCAACACCGGAAAGCCCTGGCCGACATCGTGGTAATTGGTGCGCAATCCTGCCGCGACAATGCTCTTGCCGATCTCCGGAGATTGAGGTGTGGTCATCGCGATCCGATCAAAAAGAAGCAACTCGGGCGGCCGTTGCCGTCACCGGAATGAACAGAACTGTCTGCCGAACGGCTCCGCTGCCGCGGGGTGCTGAACGCACCGTGATTTAATATCGAGATTATGGCAAATAATGAATTTGGTCGCATACAGAGTAAACCCGTTGATTCATCGAGATTTTCTTTGATAGAATCATGGACACTTCTGCCCCACGCAACAACCCTGAGCAGGCTCGCCCGCCATGTCCCTAGCCGACGCTGATGTTCTGGAAGCCCGTGAAGCCGCAGATGAGCCTCGAACGCTGATCGAAACGGCGTACCGCCAGCTTCGCCGAGACATCATCGACGGGAGCCATCAGGCCGGGCAAAAGCTGCGCGTCGAGCACCTGAAGGCGACCTACCAAGTCAGCGCTGGGACGCTGCGCGAGGCGCTGGCACTGCTTGTGTCCGATTCCCTGGTCGTGGCGCAAGGGCAACGCGGTTTTCGCGTGGCGCCGATGTCGCTCGCCGACCTCGAAGACCTGACGCGCATGCGCGTCCTGCTCGAATGCGAGGCGGTGCGCGAGAGCATCGCACTCGGCAAGGACGACTGGGAAGCGAGTGTCGTCAGCGCGTTTCACAAGCTGTCGCTGGCAGAGCAACGCCTGCGTGTGGACCCCAAAGGCGCGTTCGACGACTGGGAGGGCTGCAACCGTCAGTTCCACGAAGCGCTGGTGGCGGCCTGCCGGTCGCGCTGGATGCTCAGGTTTCGCAGCTTGCTGTACCAGCAGTCCGAACGTTACCGCCGCGTCTCGGCCATCAAGGGTCCGCCGCCGGTCGAGGTGCACGACGAGCATCGGGCGATCTTCGACGCGGTGATGGCGCGCAATGCCGACCTCGCCGGTGCCGTGCTGACGGCGCACGTCCACCGGGCGCTCACGGTGATCCGCAAGACCGGCCTGCTCAAATGAACGACGCTGTGCCGCACGGCCCCGTGGTCGTGCTGGGTGGCGGCCTGGCCGCCGTGTCGTTCGCCGGCGGCTTGCGCTCAGGTGGGTTCGAAGGCGGCATTGTCGTGGTCAGCGACGAAGTCGAGCCTCCTTACGATCGCCCCCCCCTGTCCAAGGAGTTCCAGCGCGAAGGCCTCGCCGACAATATCCGTCTCGATCTGAGCCGCGCGCCCGAGGTCGAATGGCTGCGTGGTACGCCGGCGTGCAAGGTCGATACGCAGCGACGCGAAGTGCTGTTGGCCGACGACCGCAGGCTCGACTACGAGGCCTTGGTGTTCGCCACCGGCGCCACGCCGCGCCGTCTGCCGGCGCTGCAAGATGCGCCGATGCCGGTCATCACGCTGCGCACCCTGGACGACGCGCAGCGCATTCGCGCCGGGCTCGCGCCGGGCGCCCGGCTGGTGGTGGTCGGCGGCGGCGTAATCGGACTCGAACTCGCAGCCACCGCGCGCGGCCTCGGCGCCTCGGTCACCGTGATCGAAGCCCTCGATCGGCTGATGAATCGCTGCGCCTCGACAACCCTCGCAAAGGTGGTCGCACGGTCGCACCTCGACCATGGCGTGGACATCCGCCTGGGTCGTCAGGTGATGGGCTTCGACGGCCCCGCGATCGTGCTTGACGACGGCGCTCGGGTGGAAGCCGACTTGGTGGTCGTCGGCATCGGCGTCGTCGCCAACGATGAACTGGCGCGCGCCGCCGACATTGCCTGCGACGACGGCATCTTCGTCGATCGCCTCGGTCGCACGACCTGCCCAGGCGTCTACGCCATCGGTGACGTCACGCGACAGCGCAACCCGATCAGCGGGCGCTTCGAGCGCATCGAGACCTGGTCGAACGCCCAGAACCAGGGGCAGGCTGCGGCGCGCACCTTGCTGGACCCAACAGCGGCGCCTTACGCCGACATCCCTTGGTATTGGTCGGACCAATACGATCTGCGGCTCCAGGTGGCGGGTGTTTCGAACGGCGATGAGGAGATCGTGCGCGGCGAGGCAGCGCCAGGCTCGAAGTTTTCGCTGATCCAGTTGCACCGGGGGCGCGCGGTCGGCGTGACCTGCATGAACAACGTGCGCGAATTCTCGTCACTCAAGCGACTGCTGGGCCAAGTGGCGCTGCCGGATCGCGCCGCGCTCGCCGACCCTGGCACCGACCTGCGCAAGCTGCTCGCGCCGCCCAAGAACAGCACGGTTCTGGGGTGACGAGCCAGCGATGCACATGCCGTCGCGGGCCTTGAGCGTTCAAGACACGGCGTGCCAGGCCGCACCGGCGGGAAGTGTTCACCGGAGAGGCTAGGGAAGCCGACGCGGGGCGCGACGGGGCCGGTCGGACCCAGCTGACCCTCCTGTTTGCGCTGGTCGATGCCGCCCCCGGCTGACGGCACCATGACTGCCAAAGGCGGCTACAGCTCGGCCTCGGCCATGAGTTCCGTCATCGTCACGTCCATCGCCCGCGCAATGCGAACCACGGACATGATTCCCGGATTCTGGCCACCGCGCTCGATGCTGCTCATGTACGAGCGATCAACCGCACTGCGATGCGCGAGTTCTTCCTGGGAGATGCCTTTCGCAGCCCTGCAACGGCGAATGGCTGTGCCGAGCGCTACAAGCACCGGATCTTTCCCGTGCTTGGGCGACGAGATTGGCATTGCCTCATGGTCGCAATATGATGCCAATCGCACCACGGACGATCTTCCACATGGCACGATCTGCGAGGCACGGAGTGATCAAGGATGGACCTCAACCTCATTTCCCGCCTGCGCGAACAGGCAGAGCCGCTGGCCGCGCTGTCGCTGTTGCACCTGACGCCGGCCACCCGCCAGAAGCTACTGGACGACGAGCTTTCGGTCAACGCCTATCCCACTGCGTTTGGCGGCTTGGTGTTCGTCGGCAAACCGCGGTACAGCTTGCCGGCAGAGCCCGATCTGGCGTTGATCTTTGAGGCCGCGGAGCAAGCCGGCATCGTCTGGCTGAAGTTCGACAGAGAAGCGGCGGTGATCGACGGACTGCCGGTCTTCTAGCCGGTCGAGCGTCCTAGATGAGCGAGTAGGCGCCCACGATCCTCAAGCGGCGCGACAACCCATGGTCGTCGCCGCCGAGAAGCAGCTCGCGTTTATCGGCATCGGCGAATCCTGTGCCGGTCTCGAAACCCCCCTGACAAACGCAGCATTCTCCAGAGACTCGCGCCGCACAACGCCCTACCCTTCGGTCACGCTCTCAACAGAGCACCGCCAGCCACCACCGACCCGAGGGAAGCGCCATGCACTCCGCCATGTCAACCGCCCGCCAGGACCACGCCGTTCAGGCCGCCCCGGAGGCTGAGCACTCGGACACCATCGAGACCCGTCTCTGGCTCGAAGAGCACGAGTGGCTCTACGGCCTGCTGCGCAGCGACGACAACGTTTCGCCGACCTTCCGCTTCCCGGACCTCATCAGCGCCTGCGTGTCGCTGGTGTTCCTTTATGACGGCGCCGCCACCCGGATCTTCGACTTCCTGGGCACCCAGCTCGTCCTACGCCCGCCGCTGACGCCGCGCCGACGTGAGTCGATGTGGCGTCAGCAGTACGACTTGTTGTTGGCCGTGCAACGCTCGCCGGCCAATCGCCATCCGAACCCGAAGTTCCAGCTCGACCAGCTGACCACAGCGTGTGTGGCCCTGTGCCGTCAGCTGGATGAACCCGACGCCATCGTCCTGCGGCAGGCCAGGCTGAACATGGCCGAGCGCTCGGCCCGTTCGCGCAGACCTCGCGGCGCTTGAGCCTGCCACCTGCTTCGACCCGTTCCAGCACCACCTGATCCGATCTCGCCGGCATGGTGCCGGCCCCACCCGAACCCGACCCTGGCCGGCTTGCCGGTCCCGACCTCGTCGCCCGCCTATTTCTCGTTCTGGCGGGTGGTTTCGATGTCTCGCACTCTGCGACGGGTTGTGCCATGCGCTTGCTGGTCTTCATCGGATGGGTTCTCTCGCTGTGCATGCCCACGCATGCCCTGGCGTGCTGGGAGCAGGCTGCGCAACGCTACGGCCTGGCAGCCGATCTGCTCTACGCCATCGCGCGGGTTGAGTCGAACCTGAACCCCCGCGCGGTCAACCGCTCGCATGTGCAGCGCACCGGGTCGTACGACATCGGTCTGATGCAGATCAACAGCTCTCATCTCGGCGCCTTGGCGCGCCACGGCATCAGCGAGGCCCAGCTCTACGAGCCCTGCACCAACATCCAGGTCGGCGCGTGGCTGCTGGCCGATACGTTTGCTCGACACGGCGCGACCTGGAATGCCGTGGGTACCTACAACGCCGCCTGCTCGCAGCTCAAGGGTCAAGCGTGCACCGAAGCGCGCTTGCGCTATGCGTGGCAGGTGTACCGCAAGCTGCCAGCATCCGTAGCATCGGCTGCGGCGCAGGTTGACCCGCCCTTGCGCGGCGCAGGCATGGCGCCGCAAGTAGCGCCCATCATGCGCACTGATCGGGTGTCGCCATGAAGCCCGAAGGCATCCGCTGGATCGGCAGCTTGGCCGCAGCAGCCGCGAGCGTGTCCCTCGCGTCGTCGTGCACCGCTCCCATGCAGGCTCCTGTTGATGCCGCGCCACCCGCCGCGCGCTCCGCGAATGTCACCACATGGCAGATGGGCCAGATCGAGTTCGGCCGCCAAGCCGGGTTCGCACGATGCCTTCCGCCGGCTTGCCCCGCCGTCACGCCTAAGACGCTGGCACTGGACATGCCGCCGGCCCTCTCAAAGCCCCGGCCGATCGACACCGCAGCCTCGCTGACCGAAGGCGAAGCATTGGTTCCTGCCGCCGCCGCATTGCCACCTGAGCCACCGCCGGTCACGGCGAAAGCGGCTCAGCCCGACGAGGCGTCGACAAGGCAGGTGGTTGTGCATTTCGCGTTCGGCGACGCAACTCTGACCCCGACAGTTCGCGCGCTGATCGACGAAGTGGCGAAGCCACTCACGTCGGCGCGGCGCATCGCCATCAGCGGCCGCACCGACAGCCTCGGCCCGCAGCAGAGCAACCAGTTACTTGCCACCGCGCGCGCGAAAGCGGTGCGAGACCACCTGCGCGCTCGCTACCCGCACCTGGCCCCTGCCGTGAAGCTGGAGGCACAGGGCGCGTGCTGCTACGCGGCTTCCAACGAAACGCCTCAGGGCCGCGCGCTGAACCGCCGCGTCGAAGTCGTCTTTGAGCGCGACGCCGAGAGCCCGTGATGTCCGAAGTCGATACGTCAAGTCCCTACCCGCCACCACCTGCAGCCCCACCCAACGCTCAACCGACTTCTGGAGATTCCCATGAGCACTGCACTTCTCGCCTCTCCGTCCCCTTTCCGCGCCACGTTGCGCCGGCCGCTGGCCATCAGCTCCCTGCTGGTGCTGCTGGCGCTGGGCCTGGGCGTGGCCTTTCCCGGCCACGCACTCGACCTGGTGGCATTCACCGGTATCACCGGCCCGCTGACTTCGGCGCTGACGCAGATCGCAGCGCTCGGGCCCGGCATCAAGGCGCTGGTCGGCTTCGTCGGCTTCGTGGTCGCGTTGATCTCGCTGTCGGCACTGCGCAACTTCGGGCCGGTGCTGTTCTACGTCGGCCTGGCCATCTTCGCCGCCGTGGGTCTGGTGATCGCCGGCGCGATCATGGGCGCGGTCATCTGAAGCGTCGGCGCCTTACACGAGCGGAGGCTGCATGTACGCCGACACCTACATCCCGCGTCGCCTGGATGACCAGTGGAAGATCGGTTTCTGGGACGTGGACGTGGCCGCGCCGCTGCTGTTCGGCCTGTTCATGGGCTACATGTCGGGCTCGAAGATGTCCTTCGTGCTGTGCATCGCGACGGGCATCTTCACGTCGCGCTGGATCGCCCGCATCAAGGCCGACAAACACCCCGCCTTCGCGATGCACTGGCTGTACTGGCACCTGCCAACCAGCCCAATCACGGCGATGCGCGCCACGCCGCCGTCGCACATCCGCCGGATGGTGGGCTAAGCCGCTGCGGAGCAAGACATGAACTTCGAACGGCTCAACGGCGACATCAAGGACATGCGCCGCCGCAACCGGGGCCTGGCGCTGACCGTCGGTGCGCTGGCCGGCGGCCATGTGCTGGCCCTCGTCGTCATCCTGAACCTGCTGGGCAGCGTGCGCACGGTGGTCGTGCCGCCGTCGATCAACAAGTCGTTCTGGGTCACGCGCGACAAGGCCAGCAGCGAGTACCTGGAACAGATGGGCAGTTTCATCGCCTGGCTGGTGCTGGACGTCACGCCGGCTTCGGTGGATTGGAAGAAGGACATCCTGCTCGGCTATGTCGAGCCCGAGCAGCACGGTGAGTTGCGAACGCGGCAAGACCTGGAGGCCGCGCGGCTGAAGCGCATCAACGCCAGCACCTTCTTCATGCCGCAGCAACTGGTGCCCAGCGAGGAAGCGCAAACCGTCGTCGTGCGTGGGCGGCTGCGCACCCAGGTCAATGGCCTGGAAACCGCGAACGACCTCAAGGCCTACCTGGTCGAGTTCAGCTACAGCGGCGGGCGCATGCATCTGAAGACCTTCAAGGAGATCGACCATGCGGCCAAGTAAGTCTTGCGCCATTCAGGTCCGGTGGGAGCGCCACGCGTACCAGCATGCCATCGCGGTCGCAGGCGTGCTCTTCGCCGCGCTGGCCAGCCCGTCAGCCCGTGCCCTGCAAGTGCTCGACGCGCGTGACGGCGTTGCCATCGAAGCCATCCTGTCGATCAAGGAGCCGACGCGCATCCGCATCGACGGCGCACCGATCACCGACGTGTTCGGCAACATTTACTCCAGCAACTGCGGCGGCGCTGCTGTTGGACCACCCGGGGCGGGCATCGTGGCACCGGCAGCCAATCCGGGTGGCGAGATCGTTCTCGAATGCGACCGCGACAAGGGTGAGATCTACATACGCCCCGTCGGCGATTCGACCAAGCCGGTCAACCTGTTCATCTCATCGGCGCAGGCCACCTACACGCTTGTGCTGCGCCGCTCGGACACGCCGGCCGACACCATCGTCATTCGCGACAAGACGCCGCGCCAGGCCTCTCCCTTGGCCGCGGGCAGTCCAGGCCCGCTCGGCCCGTCGGCGAACCATGTGCGTGCCATGAAGGCCATGCTGGTGGCCATGGCCTCGGACCGGGTGCCCGCCGACATGCGGGTCGATGAAGTCAACCGACCGATGCAGTTGTGGGCCGAGGTCCGGTTCTCGCTCATGCGGCGTTACGAAGGCCGCGGTCTGCTGGGTGAGAAGTACCTGTTGCAGAACGTCAGCTCGGCTGTGATGGTGCTGGCCGAACAGGAGTTCGACCGCGAGGACAGCCCGGCCGGCGGCCAGGTCGTCGGCGTCGCGGTGGAGAACCACAACCTGCGGCCCGGCGAAAGCACCAACGTTTTCGTGATCCGCCGCGGAGGTGCACGGTGAACGCGGCCACCAGCAGCCCTGTCGCTGCGTTGCGCGGCGCGCTTGGGCGGCTGTCGCCCAAGCAGCGCCAGTACGCCACGCTGGCCAGCATCCTTCTGGGCGGCATCGGCATGCTGTGGCTGATCTTCGCCTCCACTGACAACGCTCCGAAGGACGCGGGCAACAAGCCCGCCGGTGGCAACCCGAGCGCGGTGACCAACATCGGCGTGATGCCGCCCGGTCAACAGGTCAACCCGGTGGACCAGTGGGTCGGCACGGCCGGCAGCAAGCTGGCGCAGTACGAGAACGAGCGCGAAGAGCAGGGTCGGCTCAACAAGGATCGCCAGGCCTTCGAGGCCCGCACCATGCAGCGCTTTTCGGACCTGGAGCAGCGCCTGACATCGGCCGCGCAAGCGGCCCAGACA
>JBASTF010000894.1:0-5662 GCA_049274755.1 Rubrivivax sp.
GCCGCAGCCAGCGCCCGCGCCAGCTGCACGAACTGCCGGTGCGCGCCGGCGCGGTATTGCGGGCCGCCGACGATGATCAGCACGGCCCAGTCCGATGCCGCCGTGCCGGCCGTCGGTGACGACAGAATGCCGACGAGCGCTTCGCCCTGGCAGTCGAAGACGAGGCCTTGTTCGTTCATGACACGAGCGTCGGCATCTCGATGGCGGCGGTGGTGGCGGCGATCAGCGCGGGGGCGTCCTCGATTTCGGTGGTCTGCCAGAAGGCCGGACCGATGACGCGCTGCGCATGCAGTTCGACGCCGGCCTGCTGCCACTGCATCTGGGCTTGCACCGTGGCCGGTGGCGTGATCGCATCGGCCTGCGAAGCCAGTTCGATCCAGACGGCGCGGCCCAGGTTCGCGGGCGGCTGCAGCCGCGCTGCCTCCAGGCCCTGGGCCAGGGCCGGGGCGATGTCGTAGCCCGCCACCGTCACCGTTTCGCCGGCGGCCAACCGCTGGCGAGCCGGCGTCCCGGGTGCGTCGCCGGTCTTGCCCAGGCGGCTGGCCATGGCCTCGGTGCGCAGGAACTGCTGCAGCGCCGTCTTGCCTTGCAGCACGGGCTGCCAGAGCAGCAGGTTGACTTCCTGCTCCAGCCGGGCCGCGGCTTCGGTGGCCAGCAGGCAGCCGGTGCGCAGGCCCCACAGCCACAGTGGCGGGGTGTGGCCCGGCCATTGCCGGGCGCAGCGTTGTCGTGCCAGCGCGCAGGCGTCCAGCACATCCTGCATCCAGCCACCCCAGTCGGCGTCGCCGTGTTCGCCGGCGCTGTCACCGCAGCCCAGGCGGTCCATCTGCAGCACGGCCACGCCGTCGGCGGCGAACGCACGCGACTGCAGCGCCACCATGCGGCGCGACTTGTTCATCTCCTCGACCCAGGAGTGCACGTGGACCACCAGGGCGCGTGGCGCAGCTGCCGGTGCCAGCCACAGGGCAAAACGCTCGGCATGCCTGCCGGGCCGCGGCGAAGCGAAAAAGGCTTCGGGGCGCGGCAGCACGGTGTCAAGCGCCGAGCCGGGCGGCGACGAAGTCCACCAGACTGCCCACCGTCGCGAAGGTGGCGCCGTCGATGTCGTCGTCGTCGACCGTGATGCCCAGTTGTTCTTCCAGCGTTGTGATCAGCGTCACCACGGCCATCGAGTCGAGTTCGGGCACGGCGCCCAGCAGATGGGTGTCGCGCGTGAACGCCGCGCTGCGGCCGCCGAGGCTGAGCACCTCGTCGAGCACACGCAGGACTTCTTTTTCGACGTTGATGGCCATGGTGGGCAGAGTAGCAGTGGGACGGCGCGGATTCTAGGTGGCTGCCTGCCGGGTGCCGGTGGGCGCGCGGCGGATTGCGCAAACAACGTCACGGCGTACCGCCGCCACCCCCCATGAGTGCGCGGAACCTGCATGCCATACTCGATTTCCACCTGCCGCACGCCTGCGCCGGCTGCCACTGCCACCCCATGTCCGACGCCAGCCTTCTTCCCGATTTCATCCGCCTTGCCGCGGCGCGCGCTCCCGCCAGCCCGGCGCTGGGCCATGGCCCGGCGACGTTGTCCTACGCCGAACTGCAGCAGCAGGTGCTGGCTTGCGCCGCTGGCCTGCGCATGCTGGGCCTGGCGCGTGGCGAACGTGTCGGCATCTACCTCGAAAAGCGCTTCGAGACCGTGGTCGCCAGTTTCGGCGCACCGGCGGCCGGCGGTGTTTTCGTGCCGATGAACCCGCTGCTCAAGCCCGAGCAGGTGGGTTTCATCGTGCGCGACTGCGACGTGCGTGTGCTGGTCACCTCGCCCGACCGCCTGGCCTTGCTGGCGCCGGTGCTGGCGGAGTGCCCGTCGTTGCGCCACGTGGTGCTAACCGAGGCGGCCGCTGCAGTGCCGGAAGGCCCCTCCACGCTGACCTGGGCCGAACTGCTGGCTGCGCCGGCAGCCGCCGGCCACCGCGTCATCGACACCGACATGGCGGCCATCCTCTACACCAGCGGCAGCACCGGGCGCCCCAAGGGCGTGGTGCTGAGCCACCGCAACATGGTGGCCGGCGGCAAGAGCGTGGCCAGCTATCTCGACAACCGCGCGTCGGACACGCTGCTGGCGGCGTTGCCGCTGAGTTTCGACGCCGGCTTCAGCCAGCTGACCACGGGTTTCCACAGCGGCGCGCGTGTCGTGCTGCTGAACTACCTGCTGCCGCGTGACGTGCTGCGGGCGATGGAGCGCGAGAAGGTCACCGGGCTGACGGCCGTGCCGCCGCTGTACATCCAGCTGGCCGGCCTGGACTGGCCGGCCGCCATCGACGAGCACCTGCGCTACTTCGCCAACACCGGCGGCCGCATGCCGCGCGAGATCCTGGGCAAGCTGCGCGAACGTGCACCGCGTGCCAAGCCCTTCCTGATGTATGGCCTGACCGAGGCCTTCCGCTCGACCTATCTGCCGCCCGAGGAGGTCGACCGCCGGCCCGACTCCATCGGCAAGGCGATCCCGAATGCCGAGATCCTGGTGCTGCGCGACGACGGCAGCGAGTGCGCTGCCGACGAGCCGGGGGAACTGGTGCACCGCGGCGCGCTGGTCGGCATGGGCTACTGGAACGATGCCGAGAAAACCGCCGAGCGCTACAAGCTGCTGCCCGGCCGGCCCGGCGGGTTAGTGCTGCCCGAGTACGCCGTGTTTTCCGGCGATACCGTGCGGCGCGACGCCGAAGGTTTCCTGTATTTCATCGGCCGTCGCGACGAGATGATCAAGACCTCGGGCTACCGCGTCAGCCCGACCGAGGTCGAGGAGATCCTCTACGCCACCGGCCTGGTCGGCGAGTGTGCGGCCTTCGGCGTCGAACATCCGGCCCTGGGCCAGGCCATCCGCGTCATCGCCACGGCGCCCGATGGGTCGGCTGCTGTGGATCTGGAGGGCCTGCTGGCGCAATGCCGCCAACGCATGCCGGCCTACATGGTGCCGGCCGGCGTGCATCCGCAGCCGGGGCCGCTGCCGCGCAATCCCAACGGCAAGATCGATCGCAAGCGCCTGGCCACCGAGTGGGCGGAGCAGCAGGCATGAACAACAGCCCCGCCGCCAAACCCCAGCACGAGGTGATGGACCAGTTCGCCATGCGCGACGGTCAGCTCATCGTCGGCGGCCAGACGCTGGCGCAGCTGGCCGTGCGTGTCGGCCAGACGCCGTTTTATGCCTACGACCGCGGCCTGCTCCGCGCCCGGGTGGCGCAGCTGCGCACGGCGCTGCCGGCTGGCGTGAAGCTGCACTACGCAATGAAGGCCAACCCGATGCCGGCCGTCGTGCAGTTCATGGCCGGGCTGGTCGATGGCATCGACGTTGCGTCGGCCGGCGAGCTGAAGGTGGCGCTGGACGCCGGCGCTGACCCGGCCGAGGTCAGCTTCGCCGGTCCCGGCAAACGCGACATCGAACTGCGCCAGGCGGTGGCCGCCGGCGTGCTGGTCAACGTCGAGAGCGAACGTGAACTGCCGGTGTTGGCGCGGGCGGCCCAGGACCTGGGCCTGCCGGCCCGGGTGGCAGTGCGTGTGAATCCGGACTTCGAGCTCAAGGGCTCGGGCATGAAGATGGGCGGCGGGCCCAAGCAGTTCGGCGTCGATGCCGACCGCGTGCCGGCACTGCTGGCCGAGGTCGGCCGCCTGGGCCTGGACTTCGAGGGGTTCCATCTCTTCGCCGGCTCGCAGAACCTGAAGGCCGAGTCCATCTGCGATGCGCAGCAGAAGAGCTACGAGCTCGGCTTGCGGCTAGCAGACGCTGCGCCGGCGCCGGTGCGCTTTCTCAATCTGGGCGGCGGCTTCGGCATTCCATACTTCCCGGGCGAACGCCGGCTGGACCTGGCGCCCATCGGTGCCAACCTGGCGGCCTTGCAGGAACGGGTGCAGCGCGAGATGCCGGAGGCGGCGTTTGTCATCGAGCTCGGGCGCTACTTCGTCGGCGAAGCCGGGGTCTACGTCACACGCATCGTCGACCGCAAGGTGTCGCGCGAGCAGGTGTACCTGATCACCGACGGCGGCCTGAACCACCATCTGTCGGCCTCGGGCAACTTCGGCCAGGTGGTGCGCAAGAACTACCCGGTGACGCTGGTGCCCGACCGCGGCGTGCGTGAACCCGCTTCAGTCGTCGGCCCGCTGTGCACGCCGCTGGACCTGCTGGCCGACCGCATGGAACTGCCGGTGGCGCAAGTCGGCGACCTTGCCGTCGTGTTCCAGTCCGGCGCCTACGGGGCCAGCGCCAGCCCGCAGGCCTTCCTGGGCCACCCGGGCTGCGTCGAAGTGCTGGTCTGAGGCGGTATAACCTCGCCGGCCCGACATGGGCACGGGCGGGGGAGCTTGTGAGACCAGGCAGACGGCGTGGCGCCGGAGGGCGCTTGTTGGTGTGGTTGTCGGTGCTGTTGCTGGCCGCCGTGCTGTTGGCCGGCACCGGCGTCTGGGTGGCGTTTGGCATCCTGGGCCGCACGCCGGTCGAACTGATCGACTACACGAAGCGGCGGCTGGACGGGCACCCGAGCCTGGAGCTGTTTTCGCTGCCGGTGCTGAACCGCCTGCGTGCCTTGCTCGCCGACCAGAGCGAAGCCGAGTGGGCCTTGCCGTTTGCCGTTCCGGCGCTGCCGCCGAACCCGATGCAGCCGGCAGTCGGCAGCGCCGAGGACGACCCCAGGGTCATCCGTGTCGGGCCCACGCGTGCCATCACGCGCATCGCAGTGGCGGCCCAGATGGCCCAGGACGGCAGCGTCATCGAGATCGACCCGGGCGACTACGTCGCCGACGTGGCGGTGTGGGAACGGGCCGATCTCACGATCCGCGGGCTGGGCAACCGGGTGCGCCTGGTCGCCGGCGGCACGAATGCCGAAGGCAAGGGCACCTGGGTCTTCCGCAGTCCGCGGGCGACGGTGGAGAACATCGAGTTCGTCAATGCCAAGGCGTCCGACCGCAATGGTGCCGGCATCCGCCTGGAACGTGGCCGCCTGCTGGTGCGGCGGTGCAGCTTCTGGGCCAGCCAGAACGGCTTGATGACCTCGGGCGAGCCCGACACGCAGCTCGAGGTGGAAGAGTCGGAGTTCGGCTACAACGGCGGCGGCGACGGCATCACGCACGGCCTGTACGTCGGCGCCATCGACAGCCTGCGCGTCCGCGGCAGCTACTTCCACCATGGCAACGTCGGCCACCTGCTGAAGAGCCGGGCGAAGTACAACCGCATCGAATACAACCGCTTCACCGACGAGGCCGGGGGGCGCAGCAGCTACGAGATCGAGTTTCCCAATGGTGGTGTCGCCGAGGTCGTCGGCAACATCGTGCAGCAGGGCAGCGGGGCACGGAACTCGATCATCGTGTCCTACGGTGCCGAGGGTTACCGCTGGCCGCGCAACGAGCTGCGCTTCGTGCACAACACCGTCGTCAACGACCAGCGTTTCGGTGGCAGCTTCCTGCGTGTGTTCCCGGGCGCGCAGGTGGTGATGCTGCGCAACAACCTGCTGGTCGGGCCGGGCAAGGTCGATGGTTCCAGCGTGCTCGATGCCGCCGGTGACCGTGCCGCGGAGTGGGACGAGCTGGTGCGCCCGGCGCGCGAGGACTACCGTGTGAGTGCGGCCGCCCGTACCGCCTGGGCCAGCCAACCGCTGGCGCCGGTGGATGGCGCGCTGCTGCCGCGCTT
>JBASTF010000895.1:0-2912 GCA_049274755.1 Rubrivivax sp.
ACCCAGCAGCGGCGCCAGCCAGCCGCCGCGGCCTTCGGCCAGGGCCTGCATCTGCGCAAAGGCCACAAGATCGGCATTGCGCCAGGGGTCGCGGTCGAACACACCCGGCAGCACGTAGGCGGCACAGAAGATCAGCAGCGCCAGCCGCGGCAGCCGGCGCGCGCCGCGTTGTGTGACGAGGGCAGGGGTGGGACTCACAGGTTGCCGATGATGCACGAGGCAGGCATTAAAAAAGGCAGCCGAAGCTGCCTTTGTCATCTGCCGTCAAGCGTTCACTTCTTGCCGCTGAGGTGGGCAAACTTGTTGCGGAACTTCTCGACGCGGCCGCCCAGGTTGTCGATGCTCTTCTGCGTGCCGGTGTAGAACGGGTGCGTCTCGCTGGTGGTTTCCAGCTTCACCAGCGGCAGCTCGCGGCCTTCGTGCTGGATGGTTTCCTTCGTCTGCACGCAGGAACGGGTGACGAACTTGAAGCCGTTGCCCAGGTCCTGGAACACGACCTCGCGGTAGTTCGGGTGAATGCCTTCTTTCATGGATGCCTCTGCTGTGTGTCGGGAGCCACGCAGGCCCAGCTGGCCAGCGCACTTTCCGGGTGGCGGAAAACCGCGAAGTATAACTTACCCGCCCCGCCTCATCATGTCGAAGAAGTCGAGGTTGTTCTTGCTGGACTTCATCTTGTCGAGGATGAATTCCATCGCCTCGATCTCGTCCATGTTGTAGAGCAGCTTGCGCAGGATCCAGGTCTTCTGCAGGATCTCCGGCTTCAGCAGCAGTTCCTCGCGGCGTGTGCCCGACTTGTTGATCAGGATCGACGGGTAGACACGCTTCTCGGCCATGCGGCGGTCGAGGTGGATTTCGCAGTTGCCGGTGCCCTTGAACTCTTCGTAGATCACCTCGTCCATGCGGCTGCGGGTGTCGATCAGCGCGGTGCCGATGATGGTCAGCGAGCCGCCTTCCTCGACCTTGCGCGCGGCGCCGAAGAAACGCTTGGGGCGTTGCAGCGCGTTGGCGTCGACACCGCCGGTCAGCACCTTGCCGCTGGACGGCAGCACGTTGTTGTAGGCACGGGCCAGGCGCGTGATGCTGTCGAGCAGGATGACCACGTCCTTGCGCATCTCGACCAGGCGCTTGGCGCGCTCGATCACCATCTCGGCCACCTGCACGTGGCGCGCCGCGGGTTCGTCGAAGGTCGAGCTGATGACCTCGCCGCGCACGGTGCGCAGCATCTCGGTCACTTCCTCGGGCCGCTCGTCGACGAGCAGCACGATCAGGTGCACCTCGGGGTGGTTGGCGACGATGGCGTGCGCCAGGTGCTGCATCATCACCGTCTTGCCGGTCTTGGGCTGTGCGACAAGCAGCGCACGCTGGCCTTTGCCGATCGGCGCGATCAGGTCGATGATGCGGCTGGTGATGTTCTCTTCGGCCTTGATGTCGCGTTCGAGCTTGAACTGTTCCTTGGGGAACAGCGGCGTCAAGTTCTCGAACATGATCTTGTGCTTGCTCTCCTCGGGTGTGACGCCGTTCACGCGGTCGACCTTGACCAGCGCGAAGTAGCGTTCACCGTCCTTGGGCACCCGCACTTCGCCTTCGACCATGTCGCCGGTGTGCAGGTTGAAGCGGCGGATCTGGCTCGGCGACAGGTAGATGTCGTCGGTGCTGGCCATGTAGCTGGCCTCGATCGAGCGCAGGAAGCCGAAGCCGTCGGGCAGCACTTCGAGCACGCCGTCGCCGAAGACCTGTTCACCGGCCTTGGCGCGCTTTTTCATGATCGCGAACATCAGTTCCTGCTTGCGCAGGCGGCTGACGTTTTCGATCTCCAGCGCCTCGCCCATCTTGATGAGCTCGGAGACGTGCTGGGCTTTCAGTTCGGACAGATGCATGGGTCGCGACCCTGGTCACGGCGCCCGGCGCATGCACCCGGACTGCGGGCGCGGCGCAAGGCGCTGAGAAGATGCTGGTGTTGGAAGCCGATCCCACGCGCCACCGTTGCAGGTGGCCTTGCTGCGCAGCGCCGGTGCCGTCTGGTTGGCGGCTTCGGGGCGTGGTGGCGGACCGTCTGACGCCCCGGGGGTGCGGGCGTCAGCGGAACAGATTATAGATGACCGTCGAGGAAGGCCGTCAATTGCGCCTTGGACAGGGCACCGACCTTGGTGGCCGCGAGCTCGCCGCCCTTGAACAGCATCAGCGTCGGGATGCCGCGGATGCCGAACTTGGCCGGCACGTCGCGGTTTTCGTCGACGTTCATCTTCGCAATCTGCAGACGGCCGTCGTAGTCCTTGGACACTTCGTCGAGGATGGGGGCGATCATCTTGCAGGGGCCGCACCATTCCGCCCAGTAGTCGACGAGCACCGGCTTCTCGGACTGCAGAACGTCGCTGCCGAAGGAATCGTCGGTCACATGCTTGATCAATTCGCTGCTCATGTAGGCATTCTCCGGGGCCCGAAGGCGGGTCAGCCCCACGACGGCAGGGCACAATGAATTTTCGCACAAAGCCCTGTTTTCTGCCCTTGAGCCCAGCCGTGTTCTCTCTATGGTGGCCATAGCCGAACCCGGCGCCGGGGCAGGCTGGCCGGCTGTTGCGCAGACCACACGGCAGTGGCTGGCGGGGCAGGGCCTGGCGCTGCGCGACGCCGTGCTGCTGCTGCCGTTTTCGGCCTTGCTGGCACCGGCCCGTGCGGCGTTTGCTGCCCAGGGCGGCTGGCAGCCGCGCATCGAAACACCGCTGACGCTGGCGGCTTCGCTGGGGCCGGCGCCGCAGCCGCTGCCCGGTGCCTTCAGCGGCGATGCCGTGCTCGACCAGCTGCAAGCCCAGGTCCTGTTGCGCCAGCAGCCCTGGGCCGCCGCACACGAACATGCCGACGCCCGCGGTTTTGCCCATGTCGTCGCCGCGGTCGTCGAAGCCGCCTCCGCGCTG
>JBASTF010000896.1:0-1944 GCA_049274755.1 Rubrivivax sp.
CGCCGCGGCACAGCCGGCGCACCGGCGCCCCGACTGGACGGCGCCGCCCGGCATGAGCCGCTTCGACTTCGCCGCGGCCCATGCCGCCCGCTGGGAGCACATCGAGCTGCTGGCGCAGGCCAGCGGCCTGCCAGTGCTGCTGAAAGGTGTGCTGCGCGTCGACGATGCGCTGGAAGCGGCACAGCGCGGTGCTGCCGGCTTGGTGGTGTCGAACCATGGCGGGCGCACGCTGGACACCGCCATCGGCGCCATCGACGCGCTGCCGCCCATCGTCGACGCACTGGGCGGCCGGCTGCCGCTGCTGGTGGACGGCGGCATCCGCCGCGGCACCGACGTGCTGAAGGCCATCGCGCTGGGCGCCGACGCGGTGCTGGTTGGCCGGCCGCAGTTCTATGCGCTGGCAGCCGGCGGTGCACAAGGCGTGGCGCAGATGCTGCGCCTGCTGCGCGACGAGCTCGAGATCGCGATGGCCCTCACCGGCTGCCGCACGCTGGCCGATGCGGCCGGCATGCTGCGGCGCTGACCGCGCTTCAGCGCATCGCCAGCGGCGTCTTGCGCCGCGGCGGCGGGAACAAGGCGTCGATCTCGGCCAGGTCGGCTGCCGTCAGCGGCAGTTCCGCCGCCGCCCAGTTGGCACGCAGATGCGGCTCGCTGCTGGACTTGGGCACCGCCATCACCCCCGGCCGCGACAGCACCCAGGCCAGCGCCACCTGGGCCACCGTTGCGCCGTGGCGCTGGGCCACGGCCTGCAGCAGCTTCGCGCCGGCCAGGCCCCCCTGGTCGATGGGGCTGTAGGCCATCAACGGCATCTGCCGCGATTGCTGCAGCGGCAGCAGGGCCGTCTCGGCACCACGTTCGCTGAGCGAGTAGTACACCTGGTTCGTTGCGCAGTGCTGGCCGCCGGGCACGGCGTCGAGTTCGGCGATGTCGGCGACATCGAAGTTGCTGACGCCCCAGTGGCGGATGTGGCCACGCTGCTGCAAGGCCTCGAAACCACGCACCGTCTCGGCCAGCGGGTGGTCGCCGCGCCAGTGCAGCAGGTAGAGGTCGATGTGCGCCAGCTGCAGCCGGCGCCGGCTGCGTTCGCAGGCCGCAGCCACGCCGGCGGCACTGGCATTGTGCGGGTACACCTTGCTGACGATGAACAGCTGTTCACGCGCCACGGCACCGCTGCGCAAGGCCTCGTGCAGCGCGAGGCCGAGCACCGTCTCCGCACCGCCTTCGCCATACATCTCGGCGGTGTCGAAGAGGCGGTAGCCGATGTCCAGCGCCATGTGCACGGCCGCCACCTCCTGGGCCTGCCGGCTGCGCTGCTCGCCATAGCGCCAGGTGCCCAGGCCCAGCGCCGGCCAAGGTTCGCCATCGGGCAGCAGCACGTCTGCGTGTGAACTCATGCCCGCGATGCTAGGCGCAATGCCCCGCCACCAGCCAGCCTGGGCAACGCGGATTTATCATTGCGACCGATGCCCAACAGCTCCGTCGACCTCGCCCAGGTGCGCCTGGACAACGCTCTGGCGCTGTTCGAGGAGTTTGTGCGCCAGACGGCGCGCCATGCCGATGCCGCCACGCTGCGGGGCCTGGAGCGGCGTTTTGCCGAGCGGGTGCAGATCCAGCCCAGCTACTGGAGCCAGATCAAGAGCCGCTCGCGCCAGATCGGTGAACGCCTGGCGCGCCAGTTCGAGCACCTCTGCCACAAACCGCGTGGCTGGATGGACATGGTGCATGGCAGCAGCGCTGCCGCCGACACCCTGCCGCTGCCGCGTGCCCTCGAAACACCGGTCGACGAGAGTGCACCGCGCGACGACGACGAGAAGTTCATCGTCGGCCTGGTGCTCACCTACTACCGGCGCCACCCGCAGCGTGCCCGCACACGCTTGCTGGACCTGCTGGGCGAGGTGCTGACGCCACAGCCCGCGCCAGCACCGTCGCCAGGCGCTGCAGCCG
>JBASTF010000897.1:0-13478 GCA_049274755.1 Rubrivivax sp.
GCACTTCAGATACACGTTGCCGTGCTTGTCTTCCATCGTCTTCTTCATGCCCAGCACGTTCTCGTAGTGCTTCACGGCGGCAGCCATGTCCATCACCTTGATGCTGACGTGCCCAATTCTCATCACACTCATCTCTTGTCTCCTTGAAAGTTAGGAACGCGGGTGTCGCACGGCGTCGCGCTACACACGCTTGAACAACGGACTGCGCTGCCCGGTGGTATCAGCGGCCGAAAGGAACTTCTCGGTGTAGATGTCACGTTCGTAGAGCCGCCCCTGCATCAGCGCTGATAGGCAGGCTTCAATCATCAGAGGGGGGCCGCACAGATAGGCTTTGTGGCCGGAGAAATTGCCTGCGAAGTGCACCTTGGCAGCCTCGTGCGCAAAGCCGCATGCGCCATCCCAGGCCCTCGCGTCGCCGCTGTGTGACAGCACCGGAACGTAATTGAACCGAGGATGCTGCGCTGCCAATTCCCGGAACTCGTCGTCGTAGTAGAGTTCTTCAAGCGTGCGCTGCCCGTAAACCAATGTGATCGCAGCTTCGCTGTTGCCTTCGAGCAGATCGTGAATCATCGAACGCGGACTCGAAAGGCCCGAACCTCCGGCAACGAAGATGACCGGCAAGTCCGAAGACTTTCGCACAAAGAAGCGGCCATAGGGGCCAGAAACGCGCAGGCGGTCACCGACCTTGAGCGCGCGGTGCAGCCAAGTCGTGGCAGCGCCATCCTTGACGATGCGCACGTTGAGTTCGATCTCGCCGCTCTCCCGTACTTGAGCCGGCGAATTGGCGATTGAAAACGCCCGTCCGCCTTCGACGCCCGGGACCACCACCTGCACATACTGACCAGCCTGGAAGTGCAGCGGCTGATCGAGCCGCAAGAAGATACCCCTGATGGTGGGAGTCAATGTCTCGATGCGCGCGACCACGCAGTTGAAATCGCGAACGGCGATGACCTCGGCATCCGGCTCCTCGTCAACATCCGCCTCGATCGTCGCGTCGCTCTGCAAGGTGGCACAGCAAGCCAACGTCTTGCCGGCGTCACGCTCGAAGTCCATCAGCGCGAACGGATTCGCGTGACCGTGGTCGACTTCACCCGTACAGACTTCGACCTTGCAGGTTCCGCACAGGCCGTGGCCACAGGCATGCGGGATGTAGATGCCCTGCCGCAGCGCGGCATCGAGCAGTGTCTGCCCCTCCTCGACCTCGATGGTCGCGCCCCCGGGCTCTATGGTGAGTTGGTAGCTCATAGTAAGTCGTTTCAACGCGACCGTGAGGCTGACGCCGCCAAGACGGCGATGCTCAGCTACACGACCCTGCAATGCCGTTCAGTCCCGGAGAGCGGAACCGGATCACGTCCTTGTGCTTGAGCCCGTTCTCGGCCAGGGACTTGGCCGGATCGGGCTTCCAGGGCCGGCCGGACTTGAACCACTCGACCTTGCCCCAGTCGATCTTCGCGAAATCGGGGTGATACCCATACACGCCCGGAAGAACGGCCGCTCCGAGCGCGGCGAACGGTGTATCGGGCGGCAGCGGCAAGCAGACCGGCGCACAAATCATCAAGTGGTCTTCCCAGCCGATGTAGAGCAGCGGAGCGGGGAAATTCGCGCGTACATCGCGCGCCGGGAAGGAGTAGGGCTTCAGTGCGACGACGCTCATTTCTTCGCTCCTTCAATCGACTCGCCGCGCCAGGCAGCGAAGTTCTTCTGGTCTTCCGAACCTTCGAAGTCGAAGTTGTCGCGACCAACGTTCATCTCGTAGTACTCGAGCACCGCGAGCAGCGGATCGAAACCCTCCTTGGTCGGGTCGGTGCCCGGCTTGAAGCAGTTGCCCTGGTAGATCTGGTGCACGGGCAGCCAACTCTGGACGTACTTCTCGGGCTCATTGTCGAAGATGCCCTTGCAGTGGTCGCTGCAAAAGTGGTACTTGTCACCTTGGTAGTCGCTCTCGCGGTAGGCGATCTTGGTGGCGTCGCCGGGCTCGGTGAACAGCATGGGGATCTGGCACGTCGTGCACAGCATCGGCAGTGTCTTGTTGTAGAAGCGATCCCCCGTCGCTGCGCGCTCGCGCCAGTGCTCCAGACGCGGGCGGTAGTGCTTGTCGAAGGTCGCGGGATACTTCTCGGACAGCCAGTTCATCTCGTCTTCGTTCGGGACCCAGGTGTGGAACGGCGCCGCAGCGCAATAGTTGTAGAACGTCGCCCAGGCTTGATGGCTGATATGGTCCTTGCCCTCGCAGGCATCCACCCAACCTTTCGGTTTGCGGATGCCATAGCGCGCCAGATCGTTGAACAACGCCTCGCCGCTTTGCTCGACATACATGTCCCAGCTTTCGCGCCAACTCATCACCCGCTTGGGAAGCATGTAGTCCTGCATCATTGCCACCAGCGTCAGCAAGCGGTAGCCCCGCCAGAACCACTTGTCGATCCAACCCTGCACGATCGGCACGTTGGCCGGGTCCTGTTCCAACAGGAACTTGATGCACTCGATGCCCAGGGTCATGTGGCGCGACTCGTCGCTCTGAGCGCTGAAGCCGAAGGTCACCGTGGCCAAGTCGCCGTTGTGCGCCGCGCCGGACATGAAGGGCACGAACAGAAGGTTGGTCAAAACGTATTCGAACGAAAAGCTCACCGCGGTGAGGAACTCGAACGGCCCGGCGGTGTTCGCATCCTCAAAGAACGACTTCGGAACCGACAGGTACCACACGCGGTCGAACCAATGGTTGGCGCTGTGCATCCCGTTGAAGTGCTTGTTGTAGTGGCTGACCGCGTGCGCCTGCGTCTGGTAGTGGCGCAGTTCGTCGATCGACTGCATCTGCGCCGCCACCCGCGCGCCGGCGCCGGTGAAATGCCGGCCCACATGGGCGAAGCCACGGTGCGCGTAGTACTCGAGCGGTGATACACCCTGGATGAACAGCTTCAGGGCGTTGATGTAACGCGCGTCACTCACACCCAACTGGCCGTTGTTCTGCGCAAACGCGTCGATCACGGCGTAGAGCTTTTTCTCCTTCTCGCCCTGATACTTCCAGTAGGCGTCCATCGTCAGGCGGAAGGGGTCCTCCCACTTGTCCCAGTCATGCACCTTGATGCCTTCGTACTTGTCGTACGGAAACACCTTGTCCATCGGTTGGTAGGTGGTGTCCCAGGCCAGCCCGCGAGTCATCGCGGCGTAACGATCCTTGAGGCCCAGCTTCTTCTTCACTACGCGGGTGTCCATGCTTGTCTCCTTGGTTTCAGTGCTTCCAGCTCACCGTGAGCTGGTCGTCGTCCTCGTCGATGTAGCCGAGCAAGGTGACGAGATTGACGTGAATCTGCTGCAGGTTGTAGGGCTGACCTGTTTGCTCTTCGATGGTCTGGCGACGGATCGTGATGCTGTCTGCGGCGTCGATCTTGACCAGAGCGGGCGAATACACGGCCTGCGCGCCGGGGTTGTCGGCCAGGATGGCGTCGACGATCGGACGCGACTCCTCGTTGGCCTGAAACGCGATGAATACATTGGACATGTGGTCTCCTGAGGTGGTTGGCTGTGGAGTCAGAGCAGGCCGGACTTCTTCAGCCTCGCATCGAGCGCCGCACGCGCATCCATCAGCGCCTGCGGTCCCGCGGCACCCAACGCCAACTCAGCTACCGGTGCCAGAGCGGCCTGGGCACGCGCCCCCCATTGCGCGACCCAGCCAGCAATCAGCGTCCGGTTGTCGCTGGACTCAGAGGCTGCGGCTTTGACAACGGCATCGATCCAGCGAGCGCTCTCGTCGTGCCATTCGGGCATGAAGGCCGTGAGCATCGACACCGCTGTGCCTCCCTGCAACGCCAGGTGATCGTCTACAAAACTGCCATAGACCAGCGGATACAGCAGCCCGTCGAGCGCAAGGTTCTGCGCCACGAACAATTCGAACGGGTCGCTCACGACGAAACTGTCCTCGACGTAGTGGCGCAATCCCTGCCAAGTTGGTTCGTTGAGCCAGGCGTTGCGGCCGGCCTCGAGTACACCGGGCTCGTCTAGTACCAAGCCTAGCCGCGTCAGGAACTGGGCCACACCCAGGTGGTCCATGGCGTGGAACATTGCAGGCGCTGTGAATGCGGTGCCATAGCCGTAGGCGCACACCGAAGCGTTATTCATGTTGCCGCCCCAGGCCACGTGGCGCAGGGGCATCAGCACTTCGCAGGCCTTGGCACGTACAGCGTCCGACATCTTGCCAACCAGGCCGCGCGACTCGACGAACTGATAGTTGGACTCCATCGCGTCCTGCTGACGGGCGCGCGCCATCGTCCAGCTGGCGTAGTAGAACTGGCGCGGGTCGCGCAGCACGTACCAGTCGGCCAACTTCACGGCCGAGCGCGACACGTCGAACAATTCGTACTCGGGAGCCCACGTCGGGCGATAGTGGAAGTTCGCGGTTTGCTGTACGCCGAGCGTGGCCTCCTGGTAACGGCTGGCCGTCTTGTCGGGGCCGATGTACTTGGCCACGTGCGTATAGGTGTGCCGCAGCGGCTCGATCTCGCGGACATGTAGATCAACGGTCATGGGGGTCTCCTTCCAAGGGTCTAAGGGGCGGCGGATCGGCTCAGTGCCCGAGTCGTTCCACCCGATGCGTTACGCAAAACTCGTCGAATGCCGCGCGGGGCATCATCAGTTCGACCGACAAGTCGGGCCAGCCAATGGCAAAGTCGAAGACAACGACTCCGCCGGGGCGCTCTTCCTTGAGCCGGACGAACTTGTGCGTTACGTCCAGCACGGGCTTGCATTCCTCTATCTCGGGGGGCAACCGCATTTTTGGCTCCGCATGGTTCAAGGTCGTGCACAACCTTTGCACGGTCCATGCCCAAGATCATGAAGGAGGCCTCAACTATCGACATTTCGAGGGATTACACCTACCAAACTGACTGGCGGCCACCACCAATCATTGACAGGCGTTGAGCGGACGAGCCTGTTTTTGCGCTGCAGCATCACCATTTGAGCAATTCGTTCGGCGAAATCTCATCAAATAACCAAACTTCAAGAAGAACGCATACTACTTGCGCGCTTGATTTTTATCGATAAGATGGCGGATGGCCACAGCAAGCTTGCCACTGCCCTCGGATGCCGACCTTCGGCGTTTGATCCACTTCTCCGCCGGCGATGGTCGAATCTGGCTGGCAGGGCAGCGTATGCTGCTCATGCATGTCGCTGGGTTGGCTAATCTGCGGTCCGAGTTGATCAGGACTGTTGGTGTGGCAAATACCCGCCGAGTCTTTATGCGCTCCGGCTTCGCGTCGGGTGAACGAGATGCTGCTCTGGCGCGCGAGGTTCGGCCGAACGGAAGTCTGTTCGACGCGTTTGCGGTGGGTCCCCAGCTGCATATGCTCGAAGGCGCGGTGCAGGTAACGCCACAGCAATTCGAGCTGGACCAGGACGTCGGCCACTACCTCGGCGTGTATCGCTGGGACCATTCATGGGAGGTCGGCGCGCATTTGCGCGACTTCGGCATCCAAGCCGAGCCGGTATGTTGGATGCTCTTAGGATATGCGTCGGGCTACACGGGCGCATTTTTCGGGCGCAAGACGTACTACAAGGAAGTAAGGTGTCGGGGATGCGGTGCAGACCATTGCCAGATTGAAGGAAGGTTCGCCGAGGAGTGGCCGGACCAAGAGGCCTTGGCCGAGGACTACCAGCCCGACTCTATGTTGCGACACCTTGGCGAATTGCGAACGCAGGTCGACACCTTGCGCAGCCAGATCTGTGCCGAAGATGAGAGTGGACCTCTGATCGGTAGCTCGGCGACCTTTCAGACCGCCGTCGGACTGCTTCACAAGGCGGCGCCGACGCGCGTGGCAGTGCTGCTCAGCGGCGAAACGGGAGTTGGTAAAGAGCGATTTGCCCGAGCATTGCATCGCATGAGCCCACGCGCCGACAAACCCTTCGTCGCCGTCAATTGCGCTGCATTGCCGGCCGAGCTGATCGAGAGCGAGCTGTTCGGTGTCGACAAGGGCGCCTACACGGGCGCCACCGGCTCGCGCGCGGGTCGTTTCGAGCGCGCCGACGGCGGTACCCTGTTGCTCGACGAAATGGGTGAATTGCCATTGCCAGTGCAGGCCAAGCTCCTCCGCGTGCTGCAAACCGGAGAGGTTGAACGACTCGGCGGCACTCAGTCGATCAAACTCGACGTTCGCGTGATCGCCGCCACCCACGTCGATCTCGAGGCGGCGGTCGAGACGGGTCGTTTTCGACGGGACCTGTTCTATCGTCTGAATGTATATCCGATCCATGTTCCTGCTTTGCGAGAGCGGGCAGACGACATCGAAACTCTAGCCATCCACTTGCTGGGCATCTTCGCGGCCCGCCATGACAAGCGCGTCGCCGGGTTCACCGACTTGGCGCTCGACGTCATGCGCTGTCATACTTGGCCAGGCAACGTGCGCGAGTTGGAGAACCTTATCGAACGGGGGGTCATTTTGGCCGCCGCAGGGCAAGCGATCGATGCGCCATTGCTCTTTCCTACTCTGCCAGGCAAGGCATCGAGCACGATCGGAGCCCGGGGCAATCTCGAACTTGAGCACCCGACAGCGATGGTCGAGGTGTTCGACGCGGCCATCCGCCATGGGCTTGGCCTGCAAGCGCTGGAGGATGGGTTGATCCGGGAGGCCGTTCGGCGCAGCGCAGGCAACCTCGCCGCTGCCTCGCGCACGCTGGGCCTGACGCGCGCACAGTTGGCCTACCGGCTGCAGCGCCTGCAGTCGGAGTCCCCACCGCTCTGACATTCAGACCGACATGGTGAAGCGCGCTTACCAGCACAAAGATTCAGATGGATTGGTTGCCGGCTCCAGCCCGGCACTTGGTCGAACCCTGATCGAGGACGCCTATGTTCAACTCCGGGACGACGTCGTCGAGGGACGACTTGCACCCGGCGAGAAGCTCAGAATCGAGCACCTGAAGGGCCGGTACGGCGTCGGTTCGGCCACCCTGCGAGAGGCCATCACGCGCCTCGCGAGTGATGCCCTGGTGATCTCGGAGGGTCAGCGGGGCTTCTGGGTGGCACCCATCTCCGTCACGGACCTCGACGACCTGACACGCATGCGCATGCACATTGAGGTCGACGCGCTTCGCCAGTCAATCCGTAGAGCCGACGCGGGCTGGAGGGAGCGCGTGCGCGATGCCTATCAGCAGATGACCGCAGTCGAACAGCCGGTTATTCCGGCACAGCGCAAGCAATGGGAAGCGCTAAATGCGCGGTTTCACGAAGCCCTTGTCTCGGGCTGCGACTCTGTCTGGACCCTCCGGATACTGCGGGTGCTTTCCAGGCAGTCGGAACGCTACCGCCATCTGGCCATCCACCTGCCCAACTCCGGCCGCGACGTGCACGCCGAGCACGCCCTGATCTTCGATGCCGCCATGTCAGGTGCTGAAGCACGCGCGGCCCTGGCGCTGGAGATGCACATTCGGGCCACCCCCGACCTGATCTCGCGTGCGCTGTTGGGCGGTGAGTTAATGGGGCAACTCCGAGCTCTGACGCCAGTGCGACCCGGTGACACTCAGCCCGAGTCGCCGCCCGCCACCGACAGCGTGGCGCCGGTGATGTAGGACGCTTCGTCGGAGGCCAGGAACAGGATCGCCGCCGCTTGCTCGTCGGGCGTGCCGTAGCGCTTCATGAAGGTCGAGTCGATGGTCTGGTCGACGATGGCCTGGTACCAGCCTCGGTGCTGTTCGTCCATCGTCTCGGTGTTGCGCGGGATGCGCCGCGGGCCGACGTCGGTGCCCCCCGGGGCCACTGCGTTGACGCGGATGCCCTGCTGCGCGTACTCGAACGCCAGGCACACAGTGAGGGCGTTGACCCCGCCCTTTGCCGCCGAGTACGGCACTCGGTGGATGCCGCGCGTGGCGGTCGACGAGACGTTGACGATGCTGCCCGCGCCTTGCTTGATCATGTAGGGCAACACCGCGTGGCAGCACCACAGCGTCGGGAACAGCGAGCGGTTGATCTCGGCCGTGATCTGCTCTTCGCGATAGTGCGCGAAGGGCTGGACCCAGATCGTGCCGCCGACGTTGTTGACCAGTACATCGATGCGCCCGCTCAGCGCCGCCGCCTTGGTCATGGCCTTCCTGCAGGCGGCGTGTTGCTCGACGTCAGCCAGCACCACGGTGGCCTGACCACCTTGGGCCAAGATCTCGGCGCGCACCTCGCCCACGATCTTCGAACGATCCAGCAGCACGACATGCGCGCCTTCGGCGGCCATCTGCAACGCCACCGCACGGCCGATACCCTGCGCAGCGCCGGTGACCACCGCCGTCTTGCCCGTGAATCGCAGGCGCGCCGCAGCAGGTGCGCGCTTCTTTCTTGCCGATGACGCAGCCATGGCCTGAGTTGCTCTCGTCAGACGCTGTAGATGTCGAGCACGGTGTCGATCAGGTCGTTGAGCACCAGAATCTTCTTCTTGCGGATGATCCAGCCGTCGCCCTGCGGCTGCAGCAGGTACTCATAGTGGCCGTAGAAGCTCTGCGAGACGTTGCGCTTGAACAGGTGGGTGACGAAGTTGGCCTTGGCGACGCAACCGCCATCGCCAGCCGACTCAGCGCGCACGTTGGACACCATGTGGCAGGTGCGCGGCAAGGGAGTCGACGCGGCAGAGCGTCCGGTGCGCAGGCGAAACACACGGTCTTCCAGACCAGTGCGGTCGCCGTAATACATCAACGACACCTCGGTCTGCGGATCACTGGTGTACTCGTCCTCCGAGTCCCAGGCAGGGATCCAGTACTCGGCGCTGGGATCGAACAGCGCCAGCCAGTCGTCCCACCGGCGTTCATCGACACACGCCGCCTCCCGGTGCAGAAGGTCGGTGACCGAGGCCAGCAAGGATGCATCACTCATTGGTGGCCTCCAGTGGCATCGGCCCTCATCAACTCGGCCCAGCGTACATGCTGTGCCAGGAAAATGCCTTCGTCCGAGACCTTGGCACCACTGCTGGTTGGCGCAATACCCAGCGCAGTGGCCACCTCGTCGGCACCGGCGACCTCGTGTGTGGCGCCGCGCGACATGTCGCTCCAACGCACGATGCTGTGGCTGCGGCAGCCCTTCTGCGTCTCGTTGAACTCGGTCAGGTCGTCGGGCGTTGCCATGCCCGAGGCATTGAAGAAGTCCTCGTATTGGCGGATGCGCTTGGCGCGCTCTGCCGGCGCCTCCCCCACGGGTGCGAAGCAATAGATGGTCACCTCGGTCCGGTCGACTGACAACGGTCTGAACATGCGTATCTGCGTGCCCATCTGATCCATGAGAAACATGTTCGGATAGAGCAGCAGGTTGCGCGACCGTGTCACGGCCCAGTCGGCCTTCTCCTTGCCCATGCGTTGCGCCAGTTCCTCGCGGCGTGCATAGAGCGGCCGGTCCTGCGGGTTGGTCACGTCGGTCCAGATCAGCGTGTGGCCGTTGCCCAGGTCGTAGTAGCCACCACGGTTGCGCGTGAAGTCTCCGACCGCCATGACCTTGAGTGCCTTGCCCTCTGCATTGATCTTGGCGCGGTTCTTGATCATCTGCACGTAGTTGGCATGCACCGAATCCACGTGATACCCATCGACACCGTTCTCGGCCTGCAACTTCCAGTTGCCCTCATAGGTGTAAACGGAACGACCCTTGAGCACCTCGATGCCGTCGGGCGCCTGCTCGACGACGATGTCGATGAAGGTCTTGCTTTCGGCCAGATAGTCTTCCAAAGGCTCCGCATCGCGGTTCAGTGTCGCGAACAGAAAGCCACGGTAGTTCTCCAGCCGCACCTTGGTCAGGCCACGCTTGCTCTTGTCAAAGCTCTCTGGGTAGCCGGCGCCGTCTTCGTTCATCGCCGCCAGCAAGTTGCCCTTGGCGTCGTAGGCCCAGCCGTGGAAAGAGCACACGAAATTGCTGGCGCTGCCCTTGGATGTACGGCACAGCGTGGCGCCGCGGTGCGAGCAGATGTTGACGAAGGCATTGAGCTGCCCGGACTTGTCGCGGTTGACGACGATAGGCGCGCGGCCGATCCAGCCGGTGATGTAGTCCTTCGGCTTGGGCAGCTGGCTTTCGTGCGCCACGTAGACCCAGACCTTCTCCCAGATCTGACTTTGCTCGAGCTCGAACAGTTCGGGGTCGACGAAGATGCGGCGATCGACGGCGCGCAGCCCGTCTTCGTGGTGAACGACATCGTCGAGCAGAGTTTGGGGTGCAGCGTCCATGGGGGGCTCCTTGATTAAGTGGATTCGTCGGCACGCGTACCCGCGTCCAGTGCCGCGTAGACCTCGTCGCCTTCGATCTTGACCGGGTAGATCATCAGTGCCTTGACGCACGGGAACGCGGTGGCCGCGCCGGTGCGGATGTCGAAGCGGCCGCTGTGGAACGGGCACTCGATCTCGCAGCCGATGATGTCGCCTTCGGACATCGACGCCGCGCCATGGGTGCAGGTGTCGTCGAAGACGAAGTAGCCTTCGTCCAGGCGCACCAGCGCCACCGGCTCGCGGCCTTCGACAGGCACCTGAAGCGCGTAGCCCGCCTCGACATCGTCGATGCGGGCGATGAATGTCATCGTCTTGGAGTCGCTCACGCAGCGGTCCTCTCGTTGGGCAAAGGCAGCTGACATGTCAGTGCAGGGTCGGGAAAGCGCGCCCGGCGGCCAGCGAGCCGGCGGTCACGATGGCGTTCAGGATCATCGAATGGTCGGCAATGCCGCGGCCGACGATGTCGTAGGCCGTGCCGTGCGCGACCGTCACATGAGGGTACGGCGGGCCGAGGATGACCGCGACGTTGCCGGCGAAGGCGGCGGTCTTGATCGCGATGTGGCCCTGGTCGTGGTACATCGCCAGCACGATATCGAAACGACCCTCGATGCAGTGGCGAAACACCGTGTCGGGACTCACTGGGCCGGTGACATCGATGCCGGCGGCACGCGCCCGCTCGATGCCCGGCGTCATGTGCTCTTCCTCTTCCGCGCCCTTGGCATGTGGATTGAATCCCGCGACCGCGATGCGCGGGCGGGCCATTCCCCACTGCCGGAGCACGCCGTCGAGGGTGCGCAGCGCCGACTCGATCAGGTCGGCGGTGATGAGCCCGGAGACCTCGCGCAGCGCGACGTGGTCGGTCAGGTGCGCCACCCGCAGCGCACCCGACGCCAGCAGCAGATAGCTGTGCCCGGGCCTGACCTGCACGACCCGGTCGAGCACGCCCGCCATCTGCATCGCGCCGGAGCTGATCGGGCCCATCACGGTGGCCTGCAGGCGACCCGCACGCGCCAGACTGTCGGCCTCGTCGAGCCAGACCCCGGTGGCGCGGCCGCAGGCCAGGTTGTCGGCGCCGGGCGTGATGTCGGCCGGATCCAGCGCGCCCGAGTCGATGATGTCGATCGTGCCCGCCCGCCCCGACATGCGCTCGGGTGCATCGATGACCCGCAGCTTCGTGTCGAGGCCACGCTGGTCGATCGCCTGCTGCACCGCGGCGGCACTGCCGATCAGCACCGGACGGCAAAGCCCATGCAACTGCCCGCTCACCCAGGCCTTGACCACCACCTCGGGACCGATGCCGCAGGGATCGCCGATCACGATGCCGACCTTTGCACGGTCGCGCGGCCTGATCGCCGGGCTAGCCGAGGTCACGAGGAAATCTCCATACATTAACCATAATCTCGATATTTACAGAAACATCGTCATTCCGCAGCGGGGTTTTCCACTACCGCAGCGGCGGCGCCCACCCATCGTTCGGCGTTGCCGTGCCGGAGCTGACGCTTGACCGAATCGTCGAGCAGCAGCGCCTGCACCCGCCCGACCGGCGCCTTGTCCATGATCGCGAACGGGTAGTCGCTGCCGAGCATCAGCTGGGTCGCGCCGAAGGCCTGCAGCAAATAGTCGATCGTCGCCGCGTCGTACACGAGGTCGTCGTAGTACATGGCCCGCGCGCCGACACGCGGCGCCGTCGGCATGGCTTCACGCAGGGCCGGAAAGCTCTCCCAGGCGTGCTGCAGACGCGGCAGCGACTGCGCCAGCGTGCCGCCGCCATGACTGAACGCGATGCGCAGCCGCGGGCAGCGCGCCAGCGTGCCGCCGGTCAGCAGCGAGGCGGCGGCCAGCCCCACCTCGCCCGGGAACGCCAGCGCCTGCTCGAGGATCGGCGGGCCGACCAGCCGGTCCATGCCGGCGGGCCGCAGCGCATGCACGAAGATCGCCGCGCCCCAGCGCTCGGCCGCTTCGAAGAAGGGAAGGAAGCGGGCATCGCCGATGCTGACGCCGTCGATGTTGCTGCCGATCTCGACGCCGGCCAAGCCGCATTGGTGAACGGCGTGGTCGAGTTCGCCAATCGCGCGCTCGACGTCCTGCAGCGGCACCGCGCCGAGGCCGATGAAGCGTGCCGGTGCCTGCTGCACCATGCCGGCGATGGCCTCGTTCAGGAAGCGCGTCAGCACCGCGGCATCGTCGCCCGCGAGCCAGTACGACAACAGCTCGGGCATCGGCGACAACACCTGGCGGCCGATCTGCATCGTGTCCATGTCGGCCAGGCGCACCTGGCAGTCCCAGCACTGGTGCGACACCGTGCGGTAGACCTTGGCGTCGAGCATCACATGGCGGTGGCACGTCTGCGCGGGCGCCATCGACGGCCAGCGCACGCCAAGCCGCTGCCCGAGGTAGGGCGGGAATTCGGCCGGGACCACGTGGGTGTGAATGTCGATGCTGTCGTGGGCGGTCATGTCAGGCTCGGGTTCGCTTTCGGGGGGGCGTGGCCGTGTGAGCCGCAGGGGACTTCGCAGGCACCTTCGCCGCGACATAGGTGTCGATCATGTCCTGCCACAGCGTGAGCAGACCCGCCACGCGCTCCGGCTCCGCCGACCACAGCTGGCGGATGCCGAAGCCCCGCACCAGGCTGACAGTGAGCAGCAGCAGGTCCTCGCTGATCCGGGCCGGCAGCCCGAGTTCCTGCATCACGGCGAGCCACTGCTGCTCGACCGGGCGGCGGTAGTTGCGCACGACGCGAATGCCGGCCTCCTTCAGCGCCGGGTCCTTGCCGCCCGCGAGCAGCATGTCCAGGCCGACGAAGAAGTAGTCGCTGAAGTAGAAGGCCTGGGCGTCACCGATCAGCGCCTCGACCGGCCGCCCCGAGCGCTTCGCGGCTTCGGCGAGCCTCAGGCCATCGGCCAGCGCGATGCCGAACACGTGCTCCATCGCGGCCGTCACCAGGTCGTGCTTGCTCGGGAAGTGGTGCACCTGCGCGCCGCGCGACACGCCCGCGCGCCGCGCGACCTCGGGTGTCGTGAAGCCGGCGAAGCCGCGCTCCTTCAGCACCTCGAAGGCCGCATCGAGGATGCGGCGCTTCATCTCCCCGCTGCGCACGGCTTGCGTGCGCCTGGACTTCGGCACCGCCGACACCGACAGGTTTCGACGCGCGGTGCGGGCCACGGGGGCGTCAGCCATGGACGGCCTTCACCGAAGCGCGCGCCTGCAGTTCGGGCGCCTTTGCCGCGCGCAGGATCAGCAGCGCCGAGACCGCCGCGGTCGCGAGGTAGGCC
>JBASTF010000898.1:0-1566 GCA_049274755.1 Rubrivivax sp.
CCGGTGGCCGAGGCCGAGGTGCTGGCCGGTGGCCGGCCCATCCTGCTGCCTGGTTTCATCGACCTGCACGTGCATGGCGGCGGTGGCCGCGACACGATGGAAGGCGGCGACGCCATCCAGGCCATTGCCGCGATGCATGCACGCCATGGCACCACGGCGCTGCTGGCGACGACGATGACGGCGCCGCTGGACGACATCCAGCTTGCGATGCGTGCGCTGGCCCCGGCCTGTGCTGCCCGCAGCAGCGGCGGCGCGCGTGTGCTGGGGGTGCATCTGGAAGGCCCGTACATCAACGCCGGCAAGCTGGGGGCACAGCCCGACTACGTGCGCCCACCCTCGCTGCCGGAGTTGCTGGCCCTGCATGCGCTGGCGCCGATCCGCCTGGTGACGCTGGCGCCCGAACTGCCGGGCAACCTGGAGGTGATCGGCGCTTTGGCCGCTGCGGGCTTCCGTGTGCAGGTGGGCCACACCGAGGCCGACTACGAGCAGGCCGTGGCCGCGCTGCGTGCCGGCGCCAGCGGCTTCACGCACTTGTTCAACGCGATGAGCGCGATGCACCACCGTGCACCCGGCGCTGCCGGCGCGGCGCTGGCCCATGCCACCTACAGCGAGATCATTCCCGACCTGCTGCATGTGCACCCGGGCGCGATCCGCGCCGCGCTGCGTGCCATTCCCTGCCTGTACTGCGTGACCGACGCCACCTCGGCGGCCGGCATGCCCGATGGCGAGTACTCGCTGGGCCGCCAGCGTGTCACCAAGTGCATGGGCGGTGTGCGCCTGGCCGACGGCACGCTGGCCGGCAGCACGCTGACGCTGGACCAGGGCCTGCGCAACCTGGTCGGCCTGGGGCTGACGTTGGTCGAAGCCTCGGCGCGCACCGCCACACACGCGGCCGACCACCTGGGCCTGGCCGAACGTGGGCGGCTGGCGCCCGGTGCCTGGGCCGACATCGTCGTGCTCGACACAGCGCTGGAACTGCAGGCCGTGATCATCGAAGGAGAGGCGCTGTGACATCGCGCATGCTGGACGAGGCCCTGGAGGCCCCCGCCGCCGTCGCGCGGCTGCTGGCGGCCGATGCCCAGCCCTACACGGCGCTGGGCAACGCCTTGCGCACGGCGCCGCCGCAGAGTGTGCTGACGCTGGCGCGCGGCAGCTCCGACCATGCGGCGCACTACATGGCCTACCTGGTGATGGCACGGCTGGGCCGGCTGGTCACCTCGCTGCCGATGTCGCTGGTGACGCTGTACCAGGCGCCGCTGCGCTGCGAAGGCCTGGTGGCCGTGGCCTTTTCGCAGTCGGGGCAGAGCCCGGACCTGGTGGCACCGACGCGGCTGCTGCATGCCGGCGGCGCACGCACGGTGGCCATCGTCAACGACCCCGAATCGCCGCTGGCCCAGGCTGCGCAATGGCTGCTGCCGCTGCATGCCGGCGCCGAAACCAGCGTCGCCGCGACCAAGAGCTACATCAACCAGCTGGTTGCCGGCGCGCGCCTGGTGGCGGCCTGGCAGCAGGACGGTGTGTTGCTGGGCGCGCTGCAAGGCCTGCCCGAGACGCTGGCGCAGGCGG
>JBASTF010000899.1:0-6945 GCA_049274755.1 Rubrivivax sp.
ATCTGCAGCCGCCCGGCCAGGCGGTCGACGCCGATGACGGTGGTGGCACCGCTGAGCTTGGCCCCGGCCGCGGCGCACAGGCCGATCGGCCCCTGGGCGAAGATGGCCACGGTGTCGCCGATCTTGATGCCGGCCCGCTCGGCTCCGCTGAAGCCCGTCGACATGATGTCGGGGCACATCAGCACCTGCTCGTCGCTCAGCCCGTCCGGGACCACGGCCAGGTTGGTCATCGCGTCGGGCACCAGCACGTATTCGGCCTGGCAGCCGTCGATGGTGTTGCCGAAGCGCCAGCCGCCCAGCGGCTTCCAGCCATGGGCCGTGCCGGCGCCGTCCTGCGAGCAATAGCCGCACAAGCAGGCATTGCTCCAGCCGCTGGGCGTGATGGCACCGGCGATGACACGCTGCCCCTCCTGGTAGCCGCGCACCGCGGAGCCCAGCTTCTCGATGACGCCGACCGGTTCGTGGCCGATCGTCAGCCCCCGTTCGACCGGGTACTCGCCCTTGAGGATGTGCACGTCGGTGCCGCAGATCGTCGTCGTCGTCACACGCAGCAGCGCATCCAGCGGCCCCACGTCGGGGATGGGCTTCTCGGTCAGTTCGATGCGGCCGGGTTCGACAAAGATGGCGGCTTTCATCGTCGGCATGGGGGCTCCTGGGCTGGGCTGCCGGGCACCAGGGCTGGTGTCCCGATGCAGGCATTCTCGAAGCCCGGTCAGCAGCGACGCTTGATGCCCGTCAACGCCAGCGCAACAGCGTCGGTGGCGCCGGCCACGCCGGGTTTCACGCTGAGCGGTTTCGAGCCGGTGCATCCGACGCCCATCGACCCGAAGCTGGCCCCCACGCCCACCGGTGGGCTGCGCCACGGCACACGCGGCGGGCCGGCCGACCTGCGCCTGTTCGGTGGCCACTTCGTGTTCGACTTTCCGGACACGGCCTTGCCCGTGACCCTGCTGGCCGTCCTGGTCCCCGTGCGCGGGTTGGATCGGCTGGACCTGCTGCTGCGCTGGCTGGCTGAAGAAGCCCGTGGCCGCCAGTTCAGCACCGCCTTCGGCCACGACGTGGGCCAGCCGCCTGGCCGCCATGCGCGCCAAGCCCACTGAACACTGAAGTCAGGCCTGTCCTACGCCGCACCCACGCACAGTCCCACACCGGCCGCGATGCCGGCGCCCTAGCATGGAAGCGAGTGCCGTTGCACGTCCATGCCGAAGGAGGCCTGCCATGCTGCGTTATGCCGTCATCTGTCTCGTGATCGCGTTGATCGCCGCGCTGTTCGGTTTTGGTGGCATCGCTGCCAGCGCCGCCGGCATCGCGCAGATCCTGTTTGTCGTGTTCCTCGTCATGGCCGTTGTGTCGTTTGTGTTCGACCTGGTCCGGAAACGCTGAGGCCGCCTTGGTGCATCGTCGGGTCCACATCCCCGCAGACCGCCTTGGCAGCCGGCGGGGCGTGAACCTCGGGTGTCACCATGCCCGTGCCCGACCGCCACGCCCGGTTCTGGCGAGGCATCGCCCGTTCGCAGGTGGATGCACCGAGGGCCGGCGCGCTGGCGGCTCCCTGGCCTACTGGCGCCGCGCGCAGGCACGCAGACAGTCCATCATTTGCTCGCAGGCCGGCGTGCGTGCGCGTGAACGCAGCGTGATGATGCCGACCGGCGGCAGTTCGATCGGCAGCGCCAGCGGCAGCACCCGGGCCAGGCCCTGCTGCTGCAGGTGCAGGGCCACCGAACGCGCCCAGAACACAAGGGCCTGGCGCTGCTGCAGAAAACTCAGCGTGCCGAGGAAGGACGCGGTCTCCACCAGGTCGGCTGGTGGGTTCAGGCCTGCCTTGTAGAACTGCTGGTTGAGCTTGATGCGCGACGATGCCCAGGCCGGCGGCACGACCCAGGGCAGCTTCGCCAGTTCGGCCCAGCCGACCTTGCGCCGGCTTGCCAGCGGGTGGGCGGGCGACACCGCCACGCACATCGGTTCGTCGTACAGCGCCTCGGTGTCGAGGTCGGGCGCGGCGTAGCCGGGTTCGAGCCGGCCGACGAAAAGGTCGATCTCGCGCAGCCGCAGGCGCGGCAGCAGGCGCGTGAGGTCGCCCTCTTCGACGCTGACGGTGGTCTGCGCCGAACGCTTCTTCAGCAGCGCCACCGCACGCGCCAGCAGCACCGGCATGGCCACGACCATGGCGCCCACGTTCACGCGGCCTGCGGCACCGCTGGCCACGGCGGCGATCTCGTCGCGCGTGCGGTCGTAGTCGGCCAGCACCGAACGCGCGAAGCGCACCACCGTCTGCCCATAGGCCGTGGGCTCGGTGCCGCGTGTGCTGCGCACGAAGAGGTCGAGGCCGAACAGGCGCTCGACTTCGGCCAGTGTCTTGCTCACCGCGGGTTGCGTCAGCGAGAGGAATTCGGCGGCGCGGCCGAGGTGGCGGAACTGGTCCAGTGCCACCAGCAGCTGCAGATGCTTGAGCTTCAGGTTGCTGCGCAGCACGCGGTCGATATCGCTCATACATTCCAAGAAAGGCATGAAGACTGTCCGCATTGTCATTGGACTGGCATGTTCCTGCTTCGCAGAATGCAGGCCGTTCGAACACCACAAGCACCAGGAGACAAGCCGCATGGTCAGCAACCGCCGCCATTTCGTCATCGGCACCGCCGCCACGCTCGCGCTGCCGCGTGCCTTTGCGCAGGCCTACCCCGACAAACCCATCACCTTCGTCTGCCCCTGGCCGGCCGGCGGCACCGCCGACATGACGATGCGCGCGCTGTGCAGCGCCGCCGCCAAGGTGCTGGGGCAGACGCTGGTGGTGGAGAACAAGGCCGGCGCCTCGGGCATGCTGGGCCTGCGTGCGATGGCCTCGGCCAAGGCCGATGGCTACACGATCGGCCAGGTGCCGATCTCGGTGACGCGTTTTTCGCAGCTCGGCACGGTGCAGATCGACCCGATGAAGGACCTGACCTACCTCGCCCGCACCTCGGGCCAGACCTTCGGCATTGCCGTGCGCAGCGAAGCGCCGTGGAAGACGCTGAAGGACTTCGTCGCCGCGGCCAAGGCGGCCCCGGGCAAGATCACCTATGGCAGCGCCGGCATCGGCGGCGCCACGCATGTGGGCATGGAGGAGTTCGCCGCCGTGGCAGGTGTGCAGTTCAACCACATCCCGTACAAGGGCGGCGCACCGGCGCTGCAGGACACGCTGGGTGGACAGGTGGATGCGCTGGCCGACTCCAGCAGTTGGGCACCGCACGTGAAGAGCGGCAAGCTGCGCCTGCTGGCCACCTGGGGTGCCAAGCGCACGCAGGACTTCCCGGACGTGCCCACGCTGCGCGACAGCGGCTTCGACGTCGTCGTCGACGCGCCCAACGGCATCGCGGCGCCGAAGGGCATCGACCCCGTGGTCGAGAAGCGCCTGCGCGAGGCCTTCAAGGTCGCCGCCGCCAGCGCCGAGTTCACCAGCGCCTGTGACAAGATCGACGCGCCGCTGATGTACCTCGACGGGCCCGACTACGCGGCCTACATCGCCGCCACCTACAAGAAGGAGACGGTGTTGATCGAGCGGCTGAAGCTCAAGGAACTGATGGCCAAGGGCTGACACGCCGACGAGAGCTGTATGGATGCGCAACACCGTTCACCGCTGATCCGCCTGCATGCCGGCGACAACGTGCTTGTCGCACGTGCGCCGCTGGTGCTGGGCCAGGAGCTGCCCGAGTTGGGCCTGCGCCTGAAGGCGCAGGTGGCCGCGGGACACAAGATCGCAGCGCGGCGCATCGCCGCCGGCGAACGGGTGCGCAAGTACAACGTGGTGATCGGCGCCGCCACACGCGACATCGAGGCCGGCGAACATGTGCACGGCCACAACATCGCACTGGTCGACGAATACCGCGACCCGGCCTTCGGCGCCGACGTGAAACCCGTGGCCTACGTGCCCGAGGCTGAGCGCGCCAGCTTCATGGGCATCGTGCGGCCCGATGGGCGGGTGGCCACACGCAACTTCATCTGCATCATCAGCTCGGTCAACTGCTCGGCCACCGCGATCAAGCGCATCGCCGAGCACTTCACGCCCGAGCGGCTGGCGGCCTACCCCAACGTCGACGGCGTGGTGGCCCTGGGCCACACCACCGGCTGCGGCATGAGTTCGCCGAGCGAGCACTTCGACCTGCTGCGGCGCACGATCGCCGGCTACGCGACGCACCCCAACACCGCCGCCGTGCTGATCGTCGGCCTGGGCTGCGAGCGCAACCAGGTGGCCGACCTCGTCGCGTCGCAAGGCCTGCACGAAGGCGAACGGCTGAAGACCTTCGTGATGCAGGACAGCGGCGGTACACGCGCCACCATCGCTGCGGGCATCGCCGCCGTCGAGGCCATGCTGCCCACAGCCAACGAGGTGAAGCGCGTGCCGGTGAGCGCATCGCACCTGAAGATCGGCCTCGAATGCGGCGGCTCCGACGGCTTCTCCGGCATCGGCGCCAACCCGGCGCTGGGCGCGGCGATGGACATTCTGGTGCGCCACGGCGGCACCGCAATCCTCAGCGAAACGCCCGAGATCCACGGCGTGGAGTTCATGCTGACACGCCGTGCGGTGAGCGAAGAGGTCGGCAAGAAGCTGCTTGCGCGCCTGGACTGGTGGGCCGAATACACGCGCGGCCACAACGCGCAGTTCAACGGCGTGGTCGGCCATGGCAACCAGGCGGGAGGACTCGCCAACATCTTCGAGAAAAGCCTGGGCTCGGCGATGAAAGGCGGCACGACGCCGCTGGTCGACGTGTACCGCTACGCCGAGCCCATCGACAAGGCCGGCTTCGTGTTCATGGATTCGCCGGGCTTCGACCCGGTGGCCACCACGGGCCAGATCGCCAGCGGTGCCAACCTCATCTGCTTCACCACAGGCCGCGGCAGCATGTTCGGCAGCAAGCCGGCGCCGACGATCAAGCTCGCCAGCAACACGCCGATGTTCACGCGCCTCGAAGAAGACATGGACATCAACTGCGGCCTCGTCATCGACGGCGAACTGAGCATCGAGCAGATGGGCCAGCGCATCTTCGAGCACATCCTGCACATCGCGTCGGGGCAGAAGAGCAAGAGCGAACTGCTGGGCCTGGGCGACCACGAGTTCGTGCCCTGGCACATCGGCATCACGTCCTGACTTTCAATCGGAGGGCGCGATGGCGCTGACCTTGCAGCGGGCCGACCTGATCGGCACGCGGAACTTCATCGCCGGTGCATGGTGCGATGCTGCCGAGTCCGGTCGGCTCGCAGTCACGAACCCGGCCGATGGCTCACACATCGCCGATGTGCCCGACAGCGGCGTGGCCGACGCGAAAGCGGCCGTCGATGCCGCGCAGGCCGCCTTCGCGGCCTGGCGCGCCACACCGGCCAAACAGCGCGCCGCCCTGCTCAAGCGCTGGAACGATCTGATCGTCGCGCACGAAGCCGACCTGGGCGCGCTGATCTCGCTGGAACAGGGCAAGCCGCTGGCCGAAGGGCGCGGCGAGGTGGCCTACGCGGCGAGCTACGTCGAGTGGTTCGCCGAAGAAGCCACACGCGCCAATGGCGAGGTGATCCCGGCGCCGGTGACGGGCCGCCGCATGCTGGCGCTGCGCGAGCCGGTGGGTGTGGTCGCCGTGGTCACGCCCTGGAACTTCCCGGCGGCGATGATCGCGCGCAAGATCGCGCCGGCGCTGGCGGCCGGCTGCACCGTGGTCGGCAAACCTGCCGAAGACACGCCGCTCACCGCACTGGCGCTGGCCAGGCTGGCCGAAGAAGCGGGCTTGCCGGCCGGGGTGCTGAACCTCGTCTGCGCCTCGCGTGAACACACACCCGCCGTCGTCGATGCCTGGCTCGCCGACGAACGTGTGCGCAAGATCAGCTTCACCGGCAGCACGCCGGTGGGCCGCCACCTGGCGCGCGAAAGCGCGGCGACGCTGAAGAAGCTTTCGCTGGAGCTGGGCGGCAACGCACCCTTCATCGTCTTCGACGATGCCGATCTCGACGCCGCCGTGGCCGGCCTGATGGCGGCCAAGTTCCGTAACGGCGGCCAGACCTGCGTGTGCCCGAACCGTGTCTACGTGCAGCGTGCGGTGCACGACCTGTTCGTCGAAAAACTCGCGACCAAGGTTGGCGCGCTGAAGGTCGGCCCGGCACACGACAGTGCCTCGCAGATCGGGCCGATGATCAACAGCCGCGCCGTCGACAAGATTGCGCGCCACGTGGCCGATGCCGTGTCGCGCGGTGCCCGTGTGGTTGTCGGCGGCACGGCGCTGCCGTCGCTCGGGCCCACCTACTTCGCGCCGACGGTGCTGGTGAACGCCAGCCCCGACATGGAGTGCGCCTGCGAAGAGACCTTCGGCCCGGTGGTGCCAGTGGCCAGTTTCGAGACCGAGGCCGAGGTCGTTGCGCTCGCCAACGGCACGCCCTATGGTCTGGCGAGCTACTTCTACACCCGCGACGCCGCGCGCATCTGGCGCGTCAGCGATGCGCTCGAAACCGGTATCGTCGGCGTCAACGAAGGTGCACTGGCCGCCGAGGCAGCGCCGTTTGGCGGCGTCAAGGCTTCGGGTTATGGTCGCGAAGGCTCGGTGCACGGGCTGGAGGACTACATGCACATCAAGTACGTTTGCCAGGGCGGCCTGGCATGAGCAACCCGTTCAAGACCGCGCTGGCCGAAGGCCGCCAGCAGGTCGGCCTGTGGCTCAGCCTGGCCGAGCCCTACACCGCCGAACTCTGCGCCACGGCCGGTTTCGACTGGCTGCTGATCGACGGCGAACATGCGCCCAACGACGTGCGCAGCCTGCTGACGCAGCTGCAGGCCGTGGCGCCCTACCGCGCGCACCCGGTCGTGCGTGTCGTCCATGGCGACACCGCACTGATCAAGCAGGTGCTGGACATCGGCGCGCAGACCCTCCTGGTGCCGATGGTCGACACGCCGGAACAGGCCGCTGCAGCCGTGGCCGCCACACGCTACCCGCC
>JBASTF010000900.1:0-11636 GCA_049274755.1 Rubrivivax sp.
GGGCGAGGTCGAGCCGGGCGCGCTCGAGCTCGGCCTGCGCCGCCAGCATGCCGGGGTGGCGTGAGATCGGCGAGTCGACGCGGCCGCCAAGGGTGACGGCGATGCGTTGCAGATCCTGTTCCAGCACAGGGAGCTGCTGCGCCGCCAGATCGCTGGCCTGTCGGGCTTCGTCGAAGCGGGACGGCGAGACGAAGCCCCGCGCCACCAGGTCGGCCTGGCGCTGCTCCTCCTGACGTGCGAACGCCAGCCGGGTCTTCGCCAAGGCGATCTCGGCTTGCTTCTGGCGGTGCGTCGCCGCCAGCGCCGCCAGGTCATTGCGCACCTGGGCGACCTTGGCTTCTGCCTCGGCCAGGGCCACGCGGTAGGGCGTGGGGTCGAGCCGGAACAGCACCCGTCCGGCCGCGACGCCCTCGTTGTCGCGCACCAGGACTTCGGTCACCGGGCCGGCCACCTCGGCGCTGATCGCGACCTTGTCGGACTTGACATAGGCATTGTCCGTTTCCACGAAGCCGCCGCCACGTAGGTACCCGGCCAGCAGAGCGGCGGCGGCCAGCAGCGGCAACAGACCCATGAAGACGGCGCGCACCAGCCGGCGTCGTCCGGGTCTTGCGGCGACGGCGCCATCGGCCTGCGCAGACGACGTGGACCGATCGATCGGGGCTTCGTTCATCGGTGCGAGTGGCGATGAGCCTAGGGAGCTCCCAGGTTGTCGCGCATGCGGTGCAGGGCATCGAAGACCAGCTTGACCTGCGCGGGTTCCAGGCCGCGCAGGGCGTCGGCCTGCACGGCGGCGCTGGTGCGGAAGATGGTGTCCAGCTGCGGGCCGGCGGCGGCGCACAGGTGGATGCGGTAGGCGCGGCGGTCGCCCGGGTCGACACGTCGCTCCACCAGGTCGGCCCGGGCCAGCTGGTCGATCAGGCGCGCCAGGGTGATCGGCTGCACTTCCAGCAACGCTGCGAGTTCGACCTGGCGCACGCCTTCATGACGTGCCACGTAGACCAGCGCGCGCGCCTGTGCCAGCGTCAGCTGCGGGTCGGCCAGCCGCCGCTGGAAGGCGTGTCGCAACTGGCGCGCCACGCTGGCCAGCAGAAAGCCCAGCGAGTCCTGCTTCGAGTTCAACGATGGGAGAATAGTGAGCGTCGCTTACTATATACGCTCGTCGGCATTCGCGGCAAGCAGGGCGCCGCGGCGGCCCTGACGTTTCAGTTGCGGGGCCAGAGCACGCGCCAGATGCCCTGAGCGGTGGCGCAGACCTTGCCGTCCTCGTTGACGAACTGGCCTTCGGCAAAGGCCGTGCCGCGGCCCAGGCGCAGCACGCGGCCTCGGGCCTCGAAGCGGTCGCCGCGCGCCACGTCAAGGTAGGTCATGGTCAGCGTGATGGTGAAGGTGCGCAGTTCCCGCGCGTCGACCGTCTGGGCTTCGGGCAGCGCCAGCAGACCCGAGATGATCGAATAGCCGAGCGCACCGTCGCACATGTACGAGATGACGCCGCCGTTGAGCACCTTCGCCGCGTCGCCGCCGGCGCCGCCACCGCGCTGCGACGGCGTCGCTTGCGCCAGGCAGATCGTGACCTCGCCGGGCGCGTGCTCCTGAACGCTCAGGCCCTGGGCGCGCATGAAGGCGTCTTCGTTCCAGCCGCGCTTGATGCTGGCGATGACGCCGCGGTTGCGGCTGGTGTCCATGTCCTGCGGCTTTCAAGTGACAGTGAGATCGTCAAACTAACACTTGTTATGTTATCGTGAAAGCTGGCGCACACGCCGTGCGGCCGCCCTGAAGGAGCCCGGGAACATGTCCGACCAGCCGCCGGTTCGCCTGGATGTCGACGCCGACGGCATCGCCACGCTGACGCTGAACCGCCCGGAGCAGCTCAACGCCTTCGACCTGAAGATGATCGAAGCCTGGCGTGCCGCGCTCGAAGCGGCCGAGGCCGACGAGCGTGTCAAGGTGGTCGTGGTCACCGGCGCCGGCCGCGCCTTCTGCGCTGGCGGCGACTTCGAGGAGATGGCCAAGTTCAGCGAGATGAACAGCCTGGACCGCAAGAACTTCCTCTACCGCAACGTGCACCGCATTCCGCTGGCGCTGGAGCGCATGGACAAGCCGGTCATCGCCGCCATCAACGGCGCGGCGCGCGGCGCCGGCCTGGACATGGCGCTGATGTGCGACATGCGCTTCATGGCGCAGTCGGCCACGCTCGCCGAGACCTACATCAACATCGGCCTCATCGCCGGCGACGCCGGCTCGTGGTTCCTGCCGCGCCTGATCGGCACGGCGCGCGCGCTTGAGCTGTTCTGGTCGGGTCGCGTGGTCGGCGCCGAGGAAGCCGAGCGCATCGGCATGGTCAACCGCAGCGTGCCCGACGCCGACCTGCTGAAGGTGACCTACGACTTCGCGCGCACCGTCGCCTCCAAGCCGCAGCAGGCGGTGCGCTTCTTCCGCCGCGCCGTCTACCAGAGCCAGACCATGGCGCTGGGTGCGCACCTGGACATGGTGTCTTCGCACATGGCCGTGCTGGAAGACCTGCCCGAGCACCGCGACGGCATTGCCACGTTCCGCAATCGCGCACGCGGCAAGTCCTAGCCGCCGGCGCAGCGCAAACAATCCCCAGGCCGGCATGGCGGGCGTTCTCGAAGGCATCACGGTCGTCGACCTGTCGCGGCTGATCGCCGGGCCGTATTCGGCCATGGCGCTGGCGGACCTGGGTGCCCGCGTCATCAAGGTCGAAGCCCTGGCGGGTGAGGACGGCCGCCACCTCGGGCCGCCGTTCTACGGCGAATCCAGCGTCACCTTCATGTCCTGCAACCGCGGCAAGGAGTCGCTGGCGCTGGACTTGCGCAAGCCGGCCGGGCGCGACATCCTCGACCGCCTGATCAAGCGTTCGCAGGTCGTGGTGCACAACTTCAGGCCCGACTTCGCCGAAAAGTACGCCCTGACCTACGACGACGTGCGCGCGCTGCAGCCCGAGGTGATCTACGCCGCCGTCACGGCCTTCGGCGAGCAGGGCGCGTACCGGCTCCGCCCGGCGGTGGACAGCGTGGTGCAGGGCATGGCCGGTGGCTTCTATGCCAGCGGCGACGAGGGCGACGACCCCATCCGCATGGGCATTCCACTGGTCGACGTGGCCTGCGGCATGTGCGGCGCCTTCGGCATCCTGGCCGCGGTGATGCACTGGCGCCAGACCGGCCGTGGCCAGCAGGTCGAGACCGTGCTCGTCGATACCATGTTCAACCTGATGGCCGCCAAGGTGGCCGAGCAGGCCGTCGAGCGGCGCGAGCCGGCGCGTGCCGTGAATCTGCCGATCGCCGCGCCCAGCCGCCACTTCTGCGCCGGCGACGGCCAGTGGTTCAGCGTCTCCGTCATCAGCGACGGCGCCTTTGCCCGCTTCTGCGACGCCATCGGCCGCCGCGAATGGGTGGCTGATCCGCGTTACGCCAGCAACGCCGGCCGCGTGGCCCACCGGCCCGAGATGGCGGCCGAACTGGGGGCGATCTTCGCCACGCAGCCGGCAGCGCACTGGCTGTCCGCGTTCGACGGCGCCGACATTCCCTGCGGCCCGGTGAACACCGTGTCGCAGGCCATGGCCGACCCGCACCTGGCCGCCCGCTTCGTAGCGCACCCGGCGTTGCCCGGAATGCCGTTGATCCCGTTCCCCGCTCACCTGGGGCAGGGCATGCTGAGCCCCGAGCAGATGGCGCCGCCGCCGCGCGCCGGCCAGCACAGTGCGGCGCTGCTGCACGAACTGGGTTGTGATGCTGCCGAAGTGCAGCGCCTGGTGCGCGAGCGTGTCGTCCGCCTGGACGAACCAACGCCATGAGGGCCCGAGCATGAACCCACCCGACACCGCCGACGTCATCTGGCGCCCGTCTGCGCAGCGCGTGGCGCGCGCCCGCATCACCGACTACACGCGCTGGCTGAAGGAGCGCAAGGGCCTGGACTTCCCCGACTACGCCGCGCTGTGGCAGTGGTCGGTCGACGAGATCGAGGCCTCGTGGGCGGCGATGGTCGAGTACCTGGACATTCCGCTGCAGGGCGATCTCAAGCCGGTGCTGGCTGACCGCAGCATGCCCGGCGCACGCTGGTTCCCGAACACGCGCACCAACTACGTCAGCCAGATCTTCAAGCACGCCAGCACCGCGCGGCCGGCGATCGTCTTCCGCAACGAGGAAGGCGCGCGCGACGAAGTGTCGTGGGCCCGGCTTGAGCGCGACGTGGCGGCGCTGGCCCAGTGGTTGCGCGAGCAGGGCGTGCAGCCCGGCGACCGCGTGGTCGCCTACCTGCCGAACATCCCGCAGGCTGTGGTGGCCTTCCTGGCGGTGGCCAGCGTCGGCGCCGTGTGGTCGCTGTGCTCGCCCGAGATGGGAGTGGCGGCCGTCGTCGACCGCTTCCGCCAGATCGAACCCAAGGTGATGATCGCCGTCGACGGCTACTGGTGGAGCGGCAAGGCGCACGACCGCCGCGATGTCGTGACGGCGATGCTGCGCGAACTGCCCAGCGTCGAGCGGCTGGTGCTGGTGCCCTACCTCGACCTGGCGGCCGACGCCGCGGCCTGGCCGCAGGGCGTGGCCTGGCGCGACACGCTGCGGCGCGAGGTGCCGCTGCAGATCGACCAGCAGCCCTTCGACCATCCGCTGTGGGTGGTGTACTCATCGGGCACCACGGGCCTGCCCAAGCCCATCGTGCACGGCCATGGCGGCATCCTGGTCGAACACGTCAAGACCATGGCGCTGCACAACGACGTCTGCGCCGGCGACCGCTTCCACTGGTACACCACCACCGGCTGGGTGATGTGGAACCTGAACGTGGCCGCGCTGCTGGTCGGTGCCACCATGTGCGTCTACGACGGCAACCCGGCCTGGCCCGATTACTCGACGCTGTGGCGCTTCTGCGGCGAGATGAACCTCGACTTCTTCGGGGCCGGTGCCGCCTTCTTCACCATGTGCGAGAAGAACGGCGTCGAGCCGCGCAAGGTGGCGGCGCTGGGCCGCCTGCGCACCATCGGGTCCACCGGCTCGCCGCTGTCGCCCGAGAGCTATCGCTGGGTCTACGACAAGGTGGTGCGCGATGTCTGGCTGACGCCGATGTCCGGCGGCACCGATTTCGCCGGCGCCTTCGTCGCCGGCGTGCCCACGCTGCCCGTGGTGGTGGGCGAGATGCAGGTGCGCTGCCTGGGTGCCAATGTGCAAGCCTGGGACGACGCGGGCCGGCCCTTGGTCGACGAAGTGGGCGAACTGGTGTGCACGGCGCCCATCCCGTCGATGCCGCTGTACCTGTGGAACGACCCGGGCGGCAAGCGGCTGCACGAGAGCTATTTCGACGTCTACCCCGGCGTCTGGCGCCATGGCGACTGGCTGCGCATCACGCCGCGCGGCGGCGCCATCATCTATGGCCGCAGCGACGCCACCATCAACCGCCACGGCGTGCGCATGGGCACCAGCGAGCTCTACAGCGTCGTCGAGGCCCTGCCCGAAGTGATGGACAGCCTGGTGGTCGACCTGGAGTTCCTGGGCCGCGAAAGCTGGATGCCGCTGTTCGTGGTGCTGCGGCCGGGGCATGCACTCGACGCCGCACTGACCGAGCGCATCAAGTCGGCCATACGCAATGCGCTGTCGGCGCGCCATGTTCCCAACGACGTCATCGCCGTGCCCGAGGTGCCGCGCACGCTCACCGGCAAGAAGCTCGAGGTGCCGGTGAAGAAGCTGCTGCTCGGCCAGCCGGCCGAGAAGGTGGCCAATCGCGACACCATGGCCAACCCCGCCAGCCTGGACTGGTTCGTGGCACTGGCGCGGCAGCGTGACCAGCAGGCCGACCACCACTGAAGGAGCGCTCGCAATGACAAGTCAGAACGTCCGCCGCGCTGCGCTGTGCGTTGGTGCGGCACTGTTGCTGGCCGCTGCGACCAGCGCTCCGGTGCTGGCCCAGTCAGCCTACCCGAACAAGCCGGTGCGCATCATCGTGCCTTCGACGCCCGCCGGCGTGCTGGACAACGTGGCGCGCACGCTCGCCCTGCGTCTGGGCGACCAGCTCGGCCAGCCCATCGTCATCGACAACAAGCCCGGTGCCGGCGGCAACATCGGCGCCGAGGCCGCGGCGCGCTCGCCGGCCGACGGCTACACCCTGTTCATCGGCTTCAACGCGACGCACGGCGCCAACCTGGCGCTGTTCGGCAAGCTGAGCTACGACCCGGTCGGTGACTTCGCGCCCATCAGCCTGCTCGCAGCCGTGCCCAACATCATTTCGGTGCACCCGGCGCAGCCGGTGAACTCGCTCGCCGAACTGGTGGCGCTGGCCAAGGCCAAACCGGGGCAGTTGAGTTATGCCTCGTCGGGCAACGGCACGTCCACCCATCTCGCCGCCGAAATGTTCAAGGCGACTGCCGGCATCGACATCGCGCACATTCCCTACAAGGGCAGTGCGCCGGCGGTCACCGACGTCATCGCCGGCCAGGTGCAGGTGCTGATGGACAGCGTGGCCTCGTCGACGGCTCACGTCAAGGCCGGCAAGCTCAAGGCGCTGGCAACGACCAGCCCGAAGCGCTTGCTGGTGCTGCCAGACCTGCCCACCGTGGCCGAGTCGGGCTACCCGGGCTTCCAGTCCACGGCCTGGGTCGGACTGCTCGCGCCGGCTGGCACGCCCAAGGCCATCGTCGAACAGATCAACGCCGCCGTCCTCAAGGTCATGGCACTGCCCGAGACGCGCGAACGCATGGCCGGCTTCGGCGCCGAGATCACCACGTCCACGCCCGACGAGTTCGCGGCCCACATCCGCACCGAAATGGCCAAGCTGGGCAAGGTGATCCGCGATGCCAACATCAAGGTGAACTGAGTGCCGCACACCGCACACCGCACACCGCACACCGCACACCGCACACCGCGCAGAGCCGCAGGCCGTGCGCCTGCCAATTTTCCCCCCAACCCACCCACACAGGAGAACCAGCATGTCTGACAAAGAGGTCTACTACGAAGTCAAGGACTACGTCGGCACCATCACCATCAACCGGCCGAAGTCGCTGAACGCCTTCACCGGCGACAACATCGTCGAGATGCAGCGGCTGCTCGACGTGGCGTCGGCCGACAAGAACGTCGGCGTCATCGTGCTCACCGGCGCCGGCGACCGCGCCTTCTGCGTCGGCGGCGACGTCAACTGGGAGAAGGGCTCAGGCGGCAAGAGCGGCCTGGAGGACCTGAACTTCACCTTCAACCGCCAGATCGTCGAGTGCCCCAAGCCGGTGATCGCGCGCGTCAGCGGCTACGCCATCGGCGGCGGCCACCACATCGCCTACTTCTGCGACTTCACGGTCGCGGCCGACCATTCCATCTTCGGCCAGAACGGCCCGCGCGTCGGCTCGCCGGCCGGTGGCTACATCGTCTCGCACTCGGCCAACGTGCTCGGCCACAAGCGGGCGCGTGAACTGTGGATGCTGTGCCGGCGCTACAACGCGCAGCAGGCGCTGGACTGGGGGCTGGTGAACTCGGTGGTGCCTAAGGAGAAGCTCGACGAGGAAGTGCGCAAGTACGCCGACGAGCTGCTGTCGCTGAGCCCGACCTGCCTGCGCATCGTCAAGCGCTCCTTCTACCACCACATGCAGCCCATCATGGCGCGCGACATGAAGGAACTGATCGAGGAGGTGGCGCCGAACTACTTCAAGACCGAAGAGCAGCAGGAGGGCGCCAACGCCTTTCTGCAGAAGCGCAAGCCCGACTTCAGCCGCTTCCGCTGAGACGGCGCCGCGCCGCTCGACCCGCAGGGCCTGAGCGGCAGCGGGCAAACGCTCGGGCATCGCCTTCTTGTCGAGCTTGCCCGGAGGCGTGAGCGGCAGTTCGGCGACGAACTCGACCTGCTGGTGCGCCTGCACCGCGTCCTGGCGCAGGCGCACCAGCGCCAAGAGCTGGACGCCCGGCGCGGTACTTCCTTCACCGGTGCAGGTGCAGGGTCGCAGAACCACCAGGGCCTGCACCGCTTTGCCTCACTTGGCGTAGGGCGCGCCCACCAACGCGCCGGTGGCCACCGCCGGCGCTGGCTCTATCTCAAGCGGGCACGCCAAAGCTCGCACCAATGCTGGGTCGGTCATGTCGGCGCTGCCGTTCACCTTGTGGCGCAAGTCACTGCGGCGCAGTTCGGGCGCAAGCGCGTTCGCACCGTGAGCCCTGTTTCTCCGCGAACACCGCGCCAGGCTCCGGGCTTGAAATGCTATTGAGAAACAAGACCGAAGGCGGCTGGTTTCACGCGGCGGCCTCCAATGGATTGATGCGAAAACCCAGGGTTGCGGCGCGGCGACTGAGGGCGGCAATGCTGCGCGCACGCTGCTGCTCGTCGTACCATTCACCCCGTCACTCAGGCACCTCACCCAGGGTATCCGCGATTGCCTGGCACCAAGTTCCGAAATCAGTTCGGGACGTACACGTCCTGGCGTGCGACATCGGCACCTACCGCATCTACACCAGGTCGCTGGTGAAAGCGGGGGGGATCGGTGCGCGGCGAAGGCCGCGCGGCAAACCACTGCCGCTCAATGCACATGATCATCGGGCGGCGGAAGGATTTCCGGCTCGCGGTTGATGCGTTCGATTTGGCCGAGCAGAAACTGCGTGTCACGCCATCCTTCACCGGCGCCTTCCACGTCCTGCGGCACCCAGCGCGCACGCGCATAGCCGAATCGGTCAAGCAGGAATTCCATGTGAGACGGTGGCGCCCCCAAGACGGTCTTGCCGGGGTCGTTCAATGTACGCCGCAACAGCAAAAAGGCGGTCGCCGCCTCCTGCGCCCCGTCGGTGACGACAGAAAACGGCAACGACAGCGAAGAAGTAGCACCCGGCAACGCAATCGCAATCACCTCGGTGCCGCTTGATTGCAACTGCGGATAGACACGCGCCAGTTCGACCAGGCGTTTCGCGGAGAAGGGCTGCGAGTAGAAGACCAGCAGCACGGACTTGCGCCCCCTGTAATCCTTGAGCGCCGCGGTCAGTCCCGACCGGGTCACAAAATCGAAATCGGGCGGACCGAGCCAGGGCCGCCCGGGCACCACCTGGGGCGTCAGGATGCGAGCCTGGAAGCCAGCGGAGAACGCACGAAGGAAGTTCACCATGTCCCAACGTTCCTCTTCGGTCATTTCCTGCGCAAAGCCGGGCATGGCGGTTCTCGGCTTGCCGTGGGTGAGCCACCAGAAGAGATCGCCCGCGGTGTGCAGCGCAGTATGCGGCTCGGTGAGGTTCGCGGGCCTGGTGGGCAAGCGGGTGGCCAGCGGACCGTCTCCCTTGCCACCCGGACCGTGACAGGACACGCAGTGCTGGGAATACAGCGCAGCCCCGCGCGTCACCGACACCGCGTTGTAACTGACATTCGTGCGCCGGTAAGTGTCGGGATAGGCGTCCACCGACAACGCGTACAAACCGGTGGTCAAACCTGAGGAAATCGCCAGCACGGCGATACCCAAACGCCAGCGGTCCACACCCCGCGCTGCGCCCGCGCGGGGCCTTGAAACGATGGTGTGCAGCGACCAAACCAGCCCCCCCATCGCCAGCAGCGACGCACCCACGACGGTGGCCGCCACCCCGGGTTGGTCCCAGGTCGCCGCGAGCGACAGACGAAACGGAAGCGGCCACACCATCTGAGCATGGGCTGCGGGCAGCGTACCTGTCAGACTGGCTGCGAAGAGCAGAATCAGCAGCACAACGCCCAGTTCCACCCGGACCAGACCGGCCGCGCCTTGCCACGCAAGACCCTGCTCGAATGCCCCCTGGCCCATACGCGACATCCAGACCCAGCGAACCCGCGCGGCAACCAGCAGCACCAGCATCAGCAGAACCATCTTGGCCAGCACCTGCAGACCGAACGACGTGGCGAGCAGCGGCGCCAGGCTGCGTTCGAGCACCGTCATCAGACCGCCGAAGATGTCGTCTGTCCGCGCGGGCCAGCGGGTCGGCGCGCCGAACTGCAGGTACGCGATGAGGGCTCCGGACGCAACGATCAGTGCAACGCAAACCGTCGCAAGCACCGAGAAGCGGCGCACCACGCCGAGGAACATCTTCCGGAACAGCGGATCCCGACCTCCCGCAGCCATGTGAAGTCCGTAGGCCAGCGCCGGCAGGCCGCCAGCCCAAACGCCAGCCGCCAGCAGATGCACGACATGGCCGACACCTGCAAGCCAAAGCGGTTCCGTGGCTGCGCCGTGCCCTGTAAATACGGCGGCCGCGTTCATCAGCAGCGCCAGGACGAGCAGCGCCACATCGACGACGCGCTCGCCGAACCGCGCGATCAGAGGCCCACGACCCAACAGCAGCAGCAACAAGATCAGCGCCGTCGCCTGCCGCAGTTTCCAGACCGCACCGTAGCGCGTTCGCTCCAGCAACCTGGCCCATTCGGACCATTCAAAAACCGCCTCTGCGCGGCCGCTGACCGAAGCCGCCTGCAATATCAACAGCCCTGCCGTTGTGGCCATCAACAGTGCCACCAGCCATGGTGCGGCAGCAAAGATCGCTGCGCGCCAGCGCGCTGCATCCGGGCTTCGGCCAGGCCCAGCGAGCAACAGCACGGCAAAGCTGCCCAACAGCACCAGGCCGTTGGTCAATTGCAGCCAGCGCAGTGCCGTGCCGAGGAACTCCATTTACGTTCCGGAGCCCTCGGCCTTCACCGTGAAGGTATAACGATAATCAACCGTGTGGCCATCGACCGAGAGCACCCGGTATTTCACCGTATAGGCACCCGGGCTGAGCTTGGGCAACTCCAACACCAGCAGTTTGGGGTCGTCCTTGTCAACCCGGGCCGTCTGGGTCGTGACCGGGCCGGCGCCTTCCTTGATCACGCTGATCGTCGCGTACTCGGGCTCCAGCCGCTCGTTGAACCACAGCCTGACCTGCGGCGGTGGTTTGGACAGCGTCGCCCGCCGTGCCGGTTCGGACTTGACCAGCGCGGCATGCGCCAGCGCCGTGCCAGTGGCGGCCATGGCCAGCAGCGCGACGAGCCACGAAACCACCATCTTGCGCAGGGTGTTCACTCGGCGCGCCCCCAGGTTTGCGAGCGCCCCAGCATCGGCACGCCGATAAAACCGCGCACCTCGAGTTTCTTGCCCCCGTCGGCGGGCCGCAGACGCAGCCGGTAGGTCGACCCGTTCTCCGGATCGAGCACCTCGCCGCCCTCCCACAGCGCAGCGTCAGCGGTACTTTGTCTGACGCCACGAATAATCGTCATTCCGACCACCGGCTTGTCCTTGCGATCGTCGGTGCATTTCACGCAAATGGTCACCGCCTTGGGATCCAAGAGTTTTTCGATCACGCCGCTGAGCACGCCAGCCGATTCGGTGATGCGTATCAAGGATTTCACCGTTTTACCGTCGTCGTCAATCGTCTTCCAGAGCCCGACAGGGGTGTCCTGCGCAAAAGCAGGACCGGCTGCCCAGGTCAGGAAAGCAATAGAGAGTACGTGTTTCAACGTCTTTGCGATTTTCATGAGGCTTTCCTTCATTCTGGGTAAACGGAAAACGACTTCATGGGCCGACGATGCGATTAGCGACTTGACTCATATGCCTCTCTTGAAATTCCAGTGGGTGCTGGGGCTGCGCATTTGGCGTCTGGGCGGGGTCAAGGGCGGGCGCAGCCCGGCGCAGCGAACCCTTGACGCCGACCAGGCACCGATACGCTGCTGTCGGG
>JBASTF010000901.1:0-2099 GCA_049274755.1 Rubrivivax sp.
TGCGGACTAAAATCGCGAAGTCTCCCGGCGCGCGCGTGCCGGCGCCCACCTGCGTCTGGATCTCGCGAGCCACCCAGTCGGCTTCCTGCGACGCCGTCTCAAAGAGACGCAGGCCGGGCTCCTCGCCCTGCGCGTGACTGACCGCCACCAGGCGCTTGTCGATCTGCTCCTTCACTTCCAGCCGATCCGGATCGTTGTGGCGGATGAGTCGGTAGGCGCTGTCCAGAATGGCCTGGGTCGAGCGGAAATTTTCGGTCAACACGATTCGCCGGACATCGTGATAGTGCTCCAGAAATTTCAGCACATTGCTGATGGCGGCTCCGCGCCATTTATAGATGCTCTGGTCATCGTCTGCGACAACGGTGACGTTCGCCGCAGGAGAGGCGAGGAGCTGCAGCACGCGAAACTGCGCGAAGTTGGTGTCTTGAAACTCATCGACAAGGAGATAGCGAACGTGCTGCTGGAGGCGGCTCAGCAGCTCCGGCTCCCGCTCGCAGAGGGTGATCGCCGAGAGCATCTGATCGCCGAAGTCCATCGCGTGCTCTCGGGCCAGCAACTGCTGGTAGGCGGCATAGGCGTGCGCTAATTCGCGCGAGAGCGCGTCGTGTTCGGTGCCGCGCATGGCATCGGCGTAGGCCAAAAACGCCTCCGGCGTCACGGCCTCATCCTTCGCCCGGGAAAACACGGTGACCAGCGCCTCGACGTAGCGGGTGGGATCGTGCGAGGGGCGGAAACGCTCCAAGGGCAGCTCAAACAGGTGCGTCCTGAGAAAGACGAACTGCTCCGCCTTGGACAGCACGCGCACCGGCGTGGGCAGGCCGAGCAGTTGCTTGGCCAGCTGCAGCAACTGCTGTCCGACGCCGAAGCCGAAAAACAGCAGGCCGAACAGGCCCGCGACGACGCACAGCGCCTGCGCGACGAAGCCCAGTCCGCACTCGACCGCGCCGAAGCGGCGGGCCAGAACGCCGAACGCGCCGAAGGCGAAGCCGGCCGCGCCGCCGGCGACGCCGAACAGTCCGCCGCACGTGCGCAGGCGGCGCTGGAGCGGGCGCTGTCGATGTTATGAGCGGCAACACGACGTCCCGGAACGACCTGCATGTCGACGCGCTGCGCCAGCTGCGCGAACAGGTCGGCTCGAACTGGAGCCAGCTGCATTCGCTGCGCGACAAGCTCGGCATCAAACGCGACGACCCGCTGATCGCCCACCGCGACGCCGCCGGCAACCTGACCTTTTCTCTCGACGACAACTCGGGCCGTGTGCTCGAGTTCCGCGTGCTGCGCGACGCCGCCAGCGGCGACCTGGCGGTGAAGGCCTTCGACGCCCGAACCGGCAAGACCAGCGTTGGCTGGGACGACGTCAAGGGCAGTGTCGGCGGCGGCTTCGGCCGCAGCTCGGAGCCGGGCGCACGCGCCGGCGAAGCCGGCTACAACGGCAGCAAACACGACACCCCGGGCTGGTACCGCAAGGGTGCCGAGGGGGCCAGGGCCGAAGACCTGAACGCCAACCTCGGCGGCAGCCTGCGCTACGACAACGCCGCCTTCCAGGCCAACGAACTGAACATCCGCGTCGGCAAGGACGGCAGCGGCTGGCAGACCGAGCAGTCGGTGGTGGTCGGCCAGGTCAAGGGCAGCGTCTTCGGCAGCCTCAGCGGCGGCGCCGAGCTGCCGTCGTTCAACGTCGGCATCGAAGGCGGGCTGGTGGCCGGCAGCTCGGGTGTGCGGGTGTCGCGCTTCGACGCCGTCGAAGCCACGGCCAGCGGCTTGCAGCAGGACAGCGCCTCGGTCGGCGCCGACCTCGTGCTCGGCGCCGCCGGCAAGGTGGTCGGCAAGTTCTCCGCCGAAAAGGGCTTCAGCGCCAAGGCCGAAGGTGCCGTGGGTGTCGGCGCCAGCGTCGGTGTCGACGTGCAGTTCAACAAGGGCTTCGACCTGTCGCAGGGCCCGCCGCTGGGCAGCGATGCAGGCGGTGGTGGTGGCGGTTCCGCCGAAGACGCCGCGCGCCGCGCCGAGCAGGCGCAGAAAGACGCGGAACAGGCAAGCGGCCAGGGCGAAGCCTCGCACGGCGCCAGCGAACAGGCGGCCACGCAGGCGCAGCGTGGGGC
>JBASTF010000902.1:0-2500 GCA_049274755.1 Rubrivivax sp.
CCGCCTGCCTGCTGTCGGCGCTGTCGGGCTCGGCGGTGGCCGACGCCGCGGCGCTGACGGCCCTGCTGCTGCCGATGATGACGCAGGCCGGCCACGACAAGGCACGCTCGGGCGGCCTCATCGCCGCCTGCGGCGTCATCGGTCCGGTGATCCCGCCGTCGATCGGCTTCGTCATCTTCGGCGTCGCCGCCAACGTCTCCATCAGCAAGCTGTTCCTGGCTGGCATCTTCCCCGGGCTGCTGATCGGCCTGTCGCTGTGGCTTACCTGGGCCTGGCTGGTGCGCAAGGAAAAGCTGGTGCCGCCGCCGCGCAAGTCGGCGCGCGAGGTGCTGGTGGCGGCACGCGACGCCGGCTGGGCGCTGCTGCTGCCGGTGATCATCCTCGTCGGCATGCGCATGGGTGTGTTCACGCCCACCGAAGCGGCCGTGGTCGCAGCGGTGTACGCCTTTTTCGTCGCCACCCTGGTCTACCGCGAACTGAAGTACCGCCAGCTCTACGTCATCTTCGTCACTGCGGCGAAGACGACGGCGGTGATCATGTTCCTCGTCGCCGCGGCGATGGTCTCGGCCTGGCTCATCACCGTGGCCGACCTGCCGAGCAAGGTGGGTGCGCTGCTGCAGCCCTTCATCGACAACCCGACGCTGCTGATGATCGCCATCATGCTGCTGTGCATGGCGGTGGGCACGGCGATGGACATGACGCCGACCATCCTGATCCTGACGCCGGTGCTGATGCCGGTGATCAAGCAGGCCGGCATCGACCCCGTCTACTTCGGCGTGCTGTTCATCATCAACAACTCGATCGGTCTCATCACGCCGCCGGTGGGCACTGTGCTCAACACCGTGGCCGGTGTCGGCCGCATGTCGATGGACGCGGTCACCAGGGGTGTCATGCCCTTCATGCTGGCCGAGTTCGCAATCATGTTCCTGATGGTGCTGTTCCCGCAGCTGGTGCTGTGGCCGATGAAGCTTTTCTACTGACAAGGAGACACCCGATGAAGCGCCTGTTCGTCAAGACCCTGCTCGCCGCCGTTGCTGTTGCCGCCACCGGCGGTGTGCTGGCCCAGGACATCAAGGAACGCACGCTCAAGTTCGGCCTGCAGAACCCCAAGGGCCACCCGCTGGTGGCCGGTGCCGAGAAGTTCGCCGAGATCGTGGCCACCAGGTCCGGCGGCAAGATCAAGGTCAACCTGTTCCCGGGCGGTGTGCTCGGCGGCGACGCCGCCACCGTCTCGGCGCTGCAAGGCGGCACCGTCGAGATGACGGCGCTGAACAGCGGCATCCTGGCCAGCCAGGTGAAGGACTTCGAGGTCTTCGACTTCCCCTTCATGTTCGCCAATGCCAAGGAAGCCGACGCCGTGGTCGACGGCCCCTTCGGCCAGAAGCTGCATGCCAAGCTGGCCGACAAGGGCATCGTCGGCCTGGCCTACTGGGAACTGGGCTTCCGCAACATCACGAACAGCAAACGCGCCATCAACAAGGTCGAAGACCTGGACGGCCTGAAGCTGCGTGTGATCCCGAACGCGATCAACGTCGACTGGGTCAAGGCCGTGGGTGCGAACCCGACGCCGATGGCCTTCCCCGAGGTCTATGCGGCGATGGAGTCCAAGGCCATCGACGGCCAGGAGAACCCGCTGAACGTGATCCTCGCCAACAAGTTCGCCGAGGTGCAGAAGTTCCTGGTGCTGAGCAACCACCAGTACAACCCGCAGTCGCTGATCTTCAGCAAGAAGGTCTGGGACGGCCTGTCGGCCGCCGAGAAGAAGATCTTCCAGGACGCTGCCGCCGAATCCGCCGAGTTCCAGCGCAAGACCTCGCGCGAAGCCGCCGCCGGCAACCTGGACGCACTGAAGAAGGCCGGCATGACGGTGACCGAACTGCCGGCCGCCGAGCAGGCCAAGCTGCGCGACAAGTTCAAGCCCGTCATCGAAAAACACGGCGCCGCGATCGCTGCGACCGTGGCCGAGATGAACAGTGAACTGGCCAAGCTGAGGAAGTGATGCCTGCCGAGCCCAAGCTGCTGCTCGGCCTGATCGGCGCCGGCATCCAGCGTTCGCTGACACCGGCGATGCAGGAGGCGGAAAGCCAGGCGCAAGGGCTGCGGCTGCACTACCAGCTGATCGACCTGGACGCCGCCGGCCAGGGCGTCGACGCGCTGCCGACGCTGCTGTCGGCGGCGCGCACGATGGGTTTTGCCGGGCTCAACATCACCTATCCCTGCAAGCAGGCGGTGATCCCGCTGCTGGACGCGCTGTCCGACGAGGCGGCGGCGATGGGCGCCGTCAACACCGTGGTGCTGCAGGGCGGCCGCGCCGTCGGCCACAACACCGATGGTTCGGGCTGGCGGCGTGGTTTCGAGCATGCGTTGCCGGGTGCCGACCTGTCGCGTGTCGTGCTGCTGGGCGCCGGCGGGGCCGGCTCGGCCATCGCCCATGCGGTGCTGCGCATGGGTGCGGCCAGCCTGGTGCTGCTGGACGCCGAACCGGCGCGCGCCAGCGAAC
>JBASTF010000903.1:0-8072 GCA_049274755.1 Rubrivivax sp.
GCAGCAGGCCGCCCGCCAGCAGCAGCCATGGCGCCGGCTCGGGCACCGGCGCAGCCACGAAGCTGGCACCCGCCGCCGCGCTGTAGCTGAAGCTGCTGATCGTGTAGGCCTCGGCACTGGCGCTGAAGCCCACGCCAGCCCAGGCTGCATCGGCCAGCCCGGCATAGGCCCCACCGCCATCGGCCTGCACGACGAAGTGGTCGATGTCGAAGCCGCCACTGGCCAGGAAGGCATTGGGGTCGGTGTTGCCGAGGAAGCGGAACTCGACGTTCAGCGCCGCCAGGTCCACGGCCTTGCCGAAGCCGAACTGCACGAGGTCGGTGTTGAAGCCGCCGCTGCCGTCGGCCTGCACTTCCAGGATCAGCCGGCTGCCGGCCGCGGCATGGAAGTCGCCATTGATCGTGAAGGTGCCGGGGGAGTTGCCAGGGCTGAAGATGCCGTAGTTCGTGACCGTGCCGCTGGCGTTGATGGCACCGGCCGTGCCACCCAGATAGCCGTTGGTGCCGATGACGATGTCGGTGGCGTTCAGCGTCGCGCCGTTCAGCACCATCGTCGCGGTGCCACCGTCCAGGCTGCCACCCAGGCCGTCCTGCCGCCGTCCCACACCCACCCAGCCGGCGTTGATGACCGAAGCGCCGGTGGCGATGACCGTGCCGTCCGAACCGGCGTCGCGGCCAACGACGAGGACACTGTTGCCGAGGTCCACCGTGCTGGCGTTCTGCAGCCGCAGCAGGCCACTGCCGCTGCGGCCGACGGTGAGGCCGCCATTGCTGGCGATGTCGACCAGCAGCGACGAGGCCGACAGCGTCATCGAACCGTCGCCGCCGGCCAGCGTGCGTGAACCACCCAGCGTGACACCACCGCCGTTGCTGCCGCTGCGGTTGCGGATGACGATGCTGCTGCCGTTGCTGGCGCTGAAGTTGCCGACGGCCCCATTGCCTGCCGCGATGACGAGCGCGGCACCGAACTCGCCGGCGCCGGTGTACTGGCCTTCCAGCGTGAGGCTGGCATGGTCGAGCTTGACGATGCCGGTGGCACCGTAGTTGCCGACGCCCAGAATCGTCGCGGCGACCGCTGCCTGGTTCGTCACCGCCAGGCTGCCCACCGCCTGCGGCCCGTGGCCGACGCCGATGTAGGCATCGGAGCCGCTGACACGCAGTTCCGAGCCGGTGCCGCTGACCGTCGCCGTGCCCTTGCCGCCGATGCTGGTGTCGCCGCTGCCGCCGACGAAGAGGCTGGTGCGGCGCGTGAAGGCCAGGGTGGAGACGGCATCACCCTGCACCAGCAGCTTGCCGCCGCCGCTGACGTTCAGCGTGCCGCTGCCGTCGCGGCCGATGCGCACAAAGGGGTTCCAGGCTTCGCCGGCCGTGTCCGGCGCCACCGAGGCCGCGCTGACGAACACCGTGCTGCCGCTGCCGATGTTCAGCGTGCCGGCCGAGGCTGCGTCGCGGCCGATGCTGACGTTCGGCGCGTTGACGGTGGCCGTGGTGGCCAGCAGTTCCAGCCGCGCGCCGTTGCTCAGGCTCACCGTGCCGTTGCCACCACCGCGGCCGATGTCGAACACGGCGACGCTGGTGTTGCCGCCGTTGGCCGCTGCCGTGGCCGTGCCATTGGCGCGGAACAGCGTGCCGGCACCGTCCAGCGTCATCATGCCCATCGCGCCGTCGCGGCCCACCGCGGTGTACCAGACGTTGTCGACATGGGCACCGGCGCGCACCTCCAGCGACGCACTGCCCAGCGAACGGCCGACCTGCAGCACACCGGCGTCGCCGATGAAGTTCAGCGCCGAGCCGGCGTCGCGCAGCACCATGTCGCTGCGGCCCCGGTCGTTGGTCAGGTTCACGTAGTTGCTCAGGCCGGTGACGCCTTCGATGCGCAGTTCACCGCCGTTGGCGATGTCGATGCTGGCCACCGCATAACGGTCCAGCGCCGTGGTGATGCCGGCGGCGAAGGTGGTGGGTACGCCGGTCACCGCGTCCCATTGCTGGCCACCCACGGCCACCCAGCGCGAGCCGGCACCGGACACACGCACGAGGCTGGAACTGCGCTCGAAGCCGGTGTTGCCGCTGCTCCACTGGCGTGTGCCGACCTGGGAGCGGTCGACCACCAGTTCGGCACCGTCCAGCACCTCGACGGTGGCCGTCGTCGTGCCGCCGGGCACGCCCCAGGCAAAGCCGTTCACCGGCACGGTGGACAGGATGGGTGCGCCGATGAACAGCTGCTGGCCCACACGCAGGCGCGAGCCGGCACCGGTGAGCGTGAGCCAGGCACTGTCGCCGGCGCTGGCGCCGACGAAGCTGTCGCAGTAGTGGAACTGCACCATGCAGGGCGCCTGGTTCAGGCTGGTGTCGACCTGGGCACCGGCGGCGATCGTCAGCTTGCCGACGCCCCAGTTCGCCACGCCCAGGCGCATGTTGTTGTCGCCACTGAGCTCAACACGTGTGCCGGCGCCGCTGATCGTGCCGGTGCCGTTGCCGACGCCGTTGCTGCCGAAGCTCAGCTGCGCCAGTTGCATGAAGGAGCCGCCGTCCACCGTGAGGCTGCCGACGCCGCCGCTTTCGCCGATCCAGGCCCGCGTGCTGGGCAGCACGGTATCGCCCGGGCCCAGCGTCAGCCCGGTGGACGAGCCGTAGGCGCCGGTGGTGGTGACGGCGGCATGGGCACTGCCGGCCAGCAGGGCTGCGGCCCAGGCCGCGTGTGCGAACTGGGCCAGGGTGAACGGGGGGCTGCGCATGGTGATGTCTCCTCCTGTCCTGGGCTGGTGATGCCCGGCCAGGGAAGACTGTCACGATCAGCACTGCGCAACATCCGCAGTTCTCTTGAGTCGGGGCCAGACAGCACCCCGGGGCAAACCCGCAGCTAGACCGCCGCCTTCTTCATCAGCTTCAGCACCCGCGGCAGCACCAGCACCACCACCACCACGGCCAGCAGCGTGGCCGACATCGGGCGCTCGACGAACACGCTCCAGCGGCCTTCGCCGATGGACAGCGCGTTGCGCATCTGGGCCTCGGCCAGCGGGCCCAGGATCATGCCGACGATGACGGGCGCGGTCGGGAAGTCGAAGCGCCGCATCACCACGCCCAGCATGCCGATGCCGAACATCAGGAACAGATCGAACGAACTCTGGCGCATGCCGTAGACGCCGACGGTGGCGAAGATCAGGATGCCGGCGTACAGCGGCGGCCGCGGAATGTTCAGCAGCTTGACCCACAGGCCCACCAGCGGCAGGTTCAGCACCAGCAGCATGATGTTGCCGATGTAGAGGCTGGCGATCAGCGCCCACACCAGGGTCGAGCTGGTCTGGAACAGCTGCGGGCCGGCGTTGATGCCGTAGTTCTGCAGCGCGCTCAGCAGGATGGCGGCCGTCACCGAGGTGGGGATGCCCAGCGTCAGCAGCGGCACCAGGGTCGCCGTCACGGCGGCGTTGTTCGCCGCTTCGGGGCCGGCCACACCTTCGATGGCGCCCGTGGTGCCGAACTCTTCCTTGTTCTTCGACAGCTTGCGCTCGACGCCGTAGCTCAGGAAGGTCGGGATCTCGGTGCCGCCGGCGGGAATGGTGCCGAACGGGAAACCCAGCGCCGTGCCACGCAGCCAGGCCGGCCACGAGCGCCGCCATTCGCTGCGTGTCATGTGCACGCTGCCCATGCGGTTCAGCTCGGCGGTGCTGCGGCCTTCGTACATCGCGGTGTAGAAACACTCGCCGACGGCAAACAGGCCCACGGCCACCAGCACGACCTCGATGCCGTCCAGGAACTCGGGGATGCCGGCGGTGTAGCGCACCTGGCCGGTGATCTGGTCCAGACCCACGCAGCCCACGGCCAGGCCGACAAACAGCGCGGTGAGGCCACGCAGCGTGCTCTTGCCCAGCACCGCGCTGACGGTGGTGAAGGCCAGCAGCATCAGCATGAAGTACTCGGGCGGGCCCAGCTTCACGGCATAGGTGGCCACCACGGGCGCAAACAGCGTCACGAGGATGGTCGCGATGGTGCCGGCCACGAAGCTGCCGATCGCCGAGGTGGCCAGTGCCGCGCCGGCGCGGCCGCTCTTGGCCATCTTGAAGCCTTCGAGCGCCGTCACCATCGTGCCGGTTTCGCCCGGCGTGTTCAGCAGGATGGAGGTTGTCGAACCGCCGTACATCGCACCGTAGTAGATGCCGGCGAAGAAGATCATCGACGCGGTGGGTTCGACCTGGGCCGTGATCGGCAGCAGCATTGCCACCGTCACCGCCGGCCCGATGCCCGGCAGCACGCCGATGGCGGTGCCCAGCGCACAGCCGACAAAGGCCCACAACAGGTTCACCGGCGTGCCGGCGGTGGCAAAACCCTGAAGCAGCAGCGACCAGACGTCCATCACAGCCACCCCGTCTGCGTCAGGCCGGGCAGGTTGATCGCCAGCAGCTTGGTGAACAGCCAGAATGCCGGAGCGGCGATGAGGAAACCGGTGACGAAGTCCAGCAGCGTCTTGCGTGCACCGCCGGCGGCCTTGCCTTCGGAGATGCGCAGCCCGCGCACGGCGAGCATGAAACACAGCGTGCAGCTGAGGATGAAGCCCAGCGTCGTCAGCAGTGCCGCATTGGCGAGCACACCGCCGGCCACCCAGGCCATCGCATGCCAGTCGGCATGGGCGGCGCCCGAGGGCTCGTCCATGTCGCGGTAGCCGCCGCTGGCGGCTTCCCAGACCAGCAGGCCGCCGCACAGCAGCAGCACCACGGCCACCACCCAGGGCAGGAAGTTCGGGCCGACGCCGGCATAGCCCGCCGTCGACGGGATGGCCGTCGCGCCATAGGCCAGCGCAGCACCGACGATCAATGCGCCGCAGCCCACCAGCAGTTGCTGGCGTTGCGGGCCGGACAGTTCGGCCATGTCTCCTCCGATGTTGTTGTGTGTGGCCGCCGCCCCGCGGGCGGCGGCGTTTGTCACCGCCTCAGACTCAGATCATCCCGGCCTTGACCATGGTCGCACGCAGGCTGGCGAACTCGCGGTCGACGAAGTCCTCGAACTCCTTGCCCGTCATCAGCGCGGCGGTCCAGCCGTTTTTGTCCATCGCCTCGGCCCAGGCCTTGCTCTTCGTGGCCTTGACGATCATGTCGATCAGCGCCTGGCGCTGCGGCGCCGTGATGCCGGGCGCGCCGTAGACGCCGCGCCAGTTGCCGATCTCGACGTTGATGCCCTGCTCCTTCAGCGTCGCCACGTTCACGCCCTTCAGGCGCGTGGCCGAGGTCACCGCGATGGCCTTCATCTTGCCGCTCTCGATGTACTGCTGGAACTCGCTGTAGCCGCTGCCGCCGACCGTGACGTTGCCGCCCAGGATGGCCGCCACCGCCTCGCCACCCCCACGGAAGGGCACGTAGTTGATCTTGGCCGGGTCGACACCGACTTCACGCGCGATCATCGCCGCGGCGATGTGTTCGGTGGAGCCGCGCGAACCGCCGCCCCACTTCACGCTGCCGGGGTCCTTCTTCATCTGCTCGACGACGTCCTTCATCGTCTTCAGCGGCGACTCGGCCGGCAGCACGAAGACGTTGTACTCGCTGGTCAGGCGCGCCAGCGGCACGGCCTGGCTCAGGTTCACCGGCGGCTTGCCGGTGATGATGCCGCCCAGCATCACGGCGCCCATCACCATCATCGCGCTCGGGTCGCCCTTGCTGCCGTTGACGAACTGCGCCAGGCCGATGGCACCGGCAGCACCACCCTTGTTCTCGAAGGTCACCGCGCCGGCAGCGCCGGCGTCCTGCAAGGCCTTGCCCAGCGCGCGGCCGGTGGTGTCCCAGCCGCCGCCCGGGTTGGCCGGGACCATCATCTTCAGGTTGGTCGAAGCCTGGGCCGGCAAGGCGCCGGCCGCGGCCAGGGCCGCCAGGCTCTTCAGGAAGGTGTCGCGACGCATCGTCCGTCTCCTGTTGGGTTGTGGGTGTTGCAAACCCCATGATGGTGGCGCCACTGGCTGTCAAACGGCTGTCCGCCGGCTCGGGGGAAACCCGGGATCGATAATCCGACTGAAATGACGCCCCCACGCTCACTGCGTTCGCTGCCCCCCGAGGGGGCGCTCAGCACCTTCGGAACGGCCTGGCGGTGCTGAGATGAAGGTGCTGCTGGTCGAAGACAACCCCGCGATGCAGACGACGCTGCAGCGCTCGTTCGAGCGCCGCGGCATGCAGGTCGTGCTCTGCGGCGACGGCGCGCGTGCGCTGGACCGCTGGCGCGCCACCGTGCCCGACATCGTGCTGCTGGACCTGAGCCTGCCCGGCGTCGACGGCCTGACGGTGCTGGCCCAGGCGCGTGCCGAAGGGCTGGTGACGCCGGTGCTGATCCTCACCGCGCGCGGCACCGTCGGCGACCGCATCCTGGGCCTGAACACCGGCGCCGACGACTACCTGCCCAAGCCCTTCGACCTCGACGAGCTGGAAGCCCGTGTGCGTGCCCTGGTGCGCCGCCACGGCGGCGCCGCCGTGCCCGAGTTCTGCGGCCTGCGCGCCGATGCCGACAGCGGCGCCATCTACCACCAGGGCCAGGCGCTGGAGCTGAGCACCCGCGAAGCAGCGCTGCTGCGCGCCCTGCTCGTCAAGCCCGGCCATGCAGTGGCCAAGGAACGGCTGTTCGAACTGGTGTTCCCCGGCGAAGCCGAGGTGCAGGCCGAGGCCATCGAGGTCGTGGCCTACCGGCTGCGCAAGAAGATCGCCGGCACCGGCGCTGCGCTGGTCACGCTGCGCGGCCTGGGTTACCTGCTGCGGGCCGAAGCTTGAAGCGCCGCCCCTCGCTGCGCCGGCAGCTGCTGCTGGGCATCCTGGTGCCGGTGCTGGTGGTGCTGGCCTTCAACGCCTGGAGCCTGTACCGCCAGGCCTTGCGCGCCGCCGACACCGCCTACGACCGCACGCTGCTGGCCAGCGCCAAGTCCATCGGCGAACAGCTCACCGTGGTCGCCGGCCCGGGCGAGCAGGTGCAGGTCCAGGCCACCGTGCCCTATGCGGCGCTGGAAGCCTTCGAGGCCGACAACCGCAGCCGCATGTACTACAAGGTCAGCGGCCCGGGCGGCGAGATGGTCTCGGGTTTCGAAGACCTGCCGCGCTGGCGCGGCCGTGTGCCGGCGCAGCCGCCCTACGCCGCCCTCGTCGACTTCTACGACGACAACTACCGCGGCCAGCCCGTGCGTGTGGCCGTGCTGCTGCAGCCGGTGGCCAGCACCGACCTCAGCGGCATGGCCACGGTGCAGGTGGCCGAGACGCTGGAACTGCGGCAGACGCTGGCGCGGCAGTTGCTGATCGACACGCTGTGGCGCCAGGCGGCCCTGGTGCTGGTGGTGGCCGCCGTCGTCGTGCTTGTCGTGCAGCGCGCCACGCGCCCGGTGCGTGCGCTCAGCGACACGCTGCGTGGGCGTGCCGAAGGCGACCTCTCGCCGCTGCCGGCCGACGACGCCCCGCGTGAACTGCTGCCGCTGCTGGACGCGACCAACCAGGTGATGGCGCGGCTGTCGCACCTGCTGGAACACCAGCAGCGCTTCGTGCGCGACGCCTCGCACCAGCTGCGCACGCCGCTGGCGGTGCTGAAGACCCAGGTGCAGTCGGCGCGCCGCGGCGATGTCGGGCCGGCGCAGGCGCTGGCGGAGATCGCCACCACGGTCGACGGCGCCACCGAGCTCGCCAACCAGATGCTGGCGCTGGCCAAGGTCGAGCAATTGCGCCAGCAAGGCGACGCCGTGCTCGTCGACTGGGGCGCCACCGTGCGCAACGTGGCGCTGGACCTGTCGGCGCTGATCGCCGGCAAGCAGCTGGACTTCGAGATCGATGCCGCCGCGGCCCCGGTGCTGGCCCACGAATGGATGCTGCGCGAACTGGCGCGCAACCTGCTGCACAACGCGATCAAGCAGACCCCCGAGGGCTCGCGCCTGGCCGTGCGCCTGCAGTGCGACAGCCGCAGCGCGGCACTCACCGTCGCCGGAGAGGATAAAGAAATCCGGCCCGAGCCGTGCCCGAAGTTCGGTCACATAATCACAGCTTCCGTTGGCGACCTTGATGCCGACGACACTTTCCGGCTTCTCCTTCTGAAGCCTGCAAACGGTATCGGCCGTGATATCAACTC
>JBASTF010000904.1:0-5360 GCA_049274755.1 Rubrivivax sp.
CCGCTCGTGCAACAGAAGTTGTGCTCAAGCCGCAAGAGAAGTTGTGTTCTATGCGGCGAGGGGGCGAGCGGCTGGAAACACTACGCCGATTCACCCGTCGCAGCAACGCCGCTGGCGCCGCGCGATTGACTCCTCGCGCGGCCACTTGCGTGGTCGCGGCCGGGATCAGGTTCACCTGCCTGACTGGCGTTGACCATCTGCCAAGTGTTCCCGGGCAAGCCTGCCGAATATCCAGGCCCTTTGCCAGAAGCCGTGGTCGCACAGTTCGCGAGCCACGAGCATTTCGTAGTCACCGTGAATCTCGGGGCGCAGAGGCACTGGGGTACTCGTCGGTGAAGGCGGCGACGGTCTCGGTGGCGGGTACTTCCGGCTGTGCTGCCGAACGGCCAACCTCAATGTGTCGATGGCCTCACGCGCAGTGCCGCCGAAGGCCTGAATCCTGGCCTCGCAGGCCCTGGCCGCGAAGCCACCTCCCGATGGGAACACCCAGAACTTCAGCGCGCCGCCGACACCGAGCAGGCGGTGGCGTTTGGCCGGCGCGATCGGGCTGGCTGACGGGCGAACCTCCCAGCCGGCGCGCGCCGACCAAGTGAGGCACGGGCCGGTACATGCTCCGTGCAGTTCCGACGCCCTTGTCTGCAGCGCCGTGGACCAGGTGGTCTGGCGCTGGGCTTTGCTCGAACGCGGCATCGTCCAGTCGATCCTCGGCGTGGCGGGCGAGGCGACGAACCGAAGGTACTCGCCGCTGATCGCCGCCGCCCATGTCACCTGGTACGGGGGAGGTGCGTCGAACCAGAACGCCGTCCGGCTTGGCTTGGGCCAGTGCGCGAACGATGAGCAGGGGGCTCCGGCCGGGACGTACCGCTCGTTGGCCGCGCTCCAGTCGGCGATACCGGTGGCGGCCGCTTGAATGGCGATGCCTTGCGCACGGCGCCAAGCATGCGTGATGGCAGCCGAGGCCGCTTGCCTGTCCACCCAGGCCAACCGGGCGTCGCGCGAAGTAGGCGGCCAGGCGCGACCCCCGTCGATGAGCAATGGCAACAGGCCGTCCTGGACCCAACTGTTCGCGCCGGCCCGAGGGTCGCGATAGGGCCATCGACGCAGGCCGGCATAGCTTTCCATGCACTCCGCAAACAGCAGGTCGGCGAACGCCACCATCGCACGAGGCTGCGCGCGCATCCTGGCGCCCATCTGCAGCGGATCGGGGTTCAACATGAAGTCGATCGCGACGGCCTCGGCTCCTCGGGCAACATGGCGCCTGATGTGTCGCGCCAGCGCTCGGTAGATCGTCGTCGCGTCATTCGCCAACCAGTAGGAACCGTGCTTGCGCCTGCCCGTTTGCATGTGCGGGACGGTGTCAACAGTAGGACGAGCAGCGCAGCCATGCTTGATGGCGGACAGCGGTGCCGTGCTGATGCTCGCGCACAGCGGCATGGTGTCGGGACCCTGCCGCGGGCCGGGCATGCCCAGGCCCAGCTCCGCACACCAAGCGTCGAACGACTCCATGAACGCCAGGTCGTGTGCGCGTTGGGCCTGCCTGTCGTTCGGCAGCGGGCGAACAACACCCTCCAGGCGTTCCAGCCATGAAGCGACCACCGACATCGGTGCGGTCTCTTCGGGGCGCATCGTCGGACGCCGGCATGTCTGTCGGGTGACGAACGCCATGCGGCCGCATCGGCAGAAGCCGGGGTTCATCCGGTTCAGGTTGACGAGTTCGTCGTTGAAGCGCTCTCTGCAGTTGCACCGGTCTTCGAGCTCGCAGCCGTGAATCGGGCAGGTCTGCAGCAGCCACAATGAGTGCAGCGCGCTGTGGTAACCCGCAGCCAGGCACGCCCTGCAAACGCGAACACTCGGGGTGATCAGCGACCGAACCGACCTCGGCACGCGGCCCAGGTGGGCCCAGGTGAACGCGGTCTCGGGTTCGCCCAACGCCTGGGCCAAGGACTGCATCGACAGCGCCTCGATGGCGCCGCGCGAGCCGCCGCTGGTTTCGTTGAAGAGCAGGTTGACCTGCCGCGGGAAGCCGCCTTGATCATGCGCGCGGGCGCGGAACGACAGTTCGCTGGGCCGCAGCGCGTTCAGCCACATGGCACGCTGAACGGTGTGCCAGAGGGAAGCGTAGGGCAGGACGCTGCCCCGGTGCCAGGTCAGCCGGCAGGCTGGGGCGGTCGTCATCCGCGCGACCCACTGCGCTTCAAGCGTGGCGACAACGCCGTCACGATGGCCATCAGTGCCTGATGACCGCAGCCGGCGACGATGTGCCGCCATGATTCGATGGTCATGACGTCCCGTGGATCGGCACCGCCGGCGACGCGCAGCAGCGCGTGCCGGGCGGCCTGTGCCACCGTCTTCATCGGGAACTCGATGGGGCCCTCGTACCTGGCCGGCAGCTCGAGCACCATCGCCTGCATCAGACCTTCGGCATGGTGGGCCATCCTGAACCCACCGGCCCAGGCTTCGGGCGCCAGGCCCGCCGTGAACGAGATGCCGGAGTTCCTTGGCCACTCGGTGCCCTCGTCGTAGCCCGACAGCACAAAGCGCAGCTCGTCGATATCCCGGATGCCGTGGAACGGCGCCGAGGCCAGCATGAAGCGGGCAGCGACGTGCGCACCGCCGGACATGGCCATGCCCACCGGTTCGTCGAACACCTGGAGCGAGGCGACCGAGAAGACGCACAAGCGGATGCGCTCCTTCTCGAGCAGGCTGTGCAGCTCGACCAGCCACAGCCACTCCCGCTGCGTCATGCCCTGCGCCTCGTCGATGACGAGGACCAGGAATCGACCGCCGCCCTGCGACGCCAGCTCTGCCCAGCGTTCGATCAACATGTGCTGGCGGTCGAGAGGGCTGCGCGCTGCCTTGGCCAGGGGGTGCCGGCTGGCGTGCAGCAGGTGGGCGTGGAAGCGCCCGACCGAGGCGGCACCGCCAGAATCGGTGTGGCTCCAGACGACCATGGGGACGTGGCCGCCGCAGCGTTGCGACAACAGCGACTGCAGCCAGTGGTCCACGGCGCTGGACTTGCCGAAGCGCGAGGGACCGAAGATGGTCGCGCCGTCGACCTGGTCGTCGATCCAGCGCCCCACCGTGTCCACCATGTCGGAGATGGCCGGGGTGAAGAGCGAGTAGTCGCGCGTGACCACCGGGTGGTCCCTGGGCAGGTGCTCCGCGACCAGCGGGCTGGACGAAAGGGCCTCCATCACTGGGTCACCAGGTCTTGGCCATCTGCATGGGCGGCAGCGGACGTCGAGGCTCCGTCGTCACGCCGGGCGGATAGTCCGATCCTTCGCCGTGGGGCGCCGGCGGCGCAGGCACAGGTTGGCCCGCCAGCGCCTGGGCATGCTGCTGCAGCACCCGTCTGGCCTCCAGGTACGCCGGGTGTGGCGGCAACTTCTTGTCCTTCGAGCCTTCGGCATAGCGGATGAGCTCTTCGACGGCGTCGCACTGTGCCGTGAGGTGCAACATGCGGCGCTTCTCGAGCGCGCGGATGGCCTGGCGCATGTAGAGGGTGTGCGGCGACCGGTTCCACGGCGGCGCGGCACGGACAACGCCCAGGAACTCGCCGCGCTCGTTCGACACGCTTGCAAAGCGGGCGTCGTCCTCGTCCTCCAGTTGCAGCCACAGCAGCTTGCCGAGGAGATCCGTGCGCAGGGTGAGCCACTCTGCCGAGTAGCGGGCGTTGGCGAACTGGAAGTACGGTCGTCGGCCTGTGCTGACGCCTCCCTTCAGTGTGCAAAGCTTGCGGATGCTCACCATGCGCTGGACCTCGCCGGCGTCGGCCTGGCGGATGTGTTGCGGTTCACGGCTCGTCAGGAAGTCGAGCTGGGCCAGCGGGCTGCGCCAGCCCAGCCCGGAGTGCGGACGCGCGTTGTAGTTAGCGATGAGGGTGTCGAGAAGTTCCTCGGCGTATTCGAGCTGGAACTGAGTCTCCGCCGCCGCCTCGTCAGGATCAGTGCCGCGCTTGTCGGCCGGCTTGCTGCCGGTCGTGGTCGACAGCCGATGGAAGCCTCCCCTGGCGAGTTGGCCGAAGAAGGACTCGATGAACGGGCGGTCGTCCTTGCTGCGCCGGCTGGTGTAGCTGGTGGGACCCTGCGGTTTGAGGATCATCGAGCCGACCACCTCCCGAAGCTGCCGCTCGACCCGGGCGCAGATGTTGGCCATCGCGCCATCGACGCTGAACTCATCCCAGCAGGCGCCCAGGTAGCGCTCGTGGTGAGCCGACGGCAGGCCTGCGCCATCGACGTAGGCGTTGCCGCTCCAGTGCAGCTCGCGCGGCGCCCAGCGCGTCAGGGCGCGTTTGACGGTGCGCAGCACATCCTCGGCGTTGCACTCCGGGTGCAGGCTCAGGTGGTAGCCGAGCACGGCACGAGACTCGACCTCGATGATGACGATGACCCACAGACGAAGAATCTTGCGGGTCTCGTAGCCGCCGTGCGGCGACGGGATGGCCACGACCATGCGCGAATCGAGCTTGTGGGCGTCGCATTCGACCCGCTGGAACACGCGCAGGCGCGGCCGGTCGGCGCCGTCGCCGGCACGCGCTTTGCGTTCGGCCTCCCGGCCGCCGAGCAGTTGCCTCTGGCGCCGTGGGTTCTCGTCCATCACCCTGTCGATGAACTTGCAGATGCTGACGTAGCCCAACCTCTCGACGTTGAAGGGCCATTCACCTCGCGCCTCGAGGCCGGCTGCGCGCAACTCCTTGATGAACCAGTTGAAAAGCTCCTGCTTGGGGCGCATCGCCGCGGCGAGCTTCGGCACCTTGCCGACGATTTGTTTGCGGAACTTGGCCTCGAGGTCGGAGCCGCCAGGCGACTCGAACAGCCACCGGAGAGCCCCAGCGGCCCCGTCCCCCGCATCGCTGACCTCGAGCGGCGTCGTTCGAGACCATTCCTTCACCCGGCGATGCGGGAGCGCACCGCGCCAGCCGTTCACATTGCCGTCCGGGTGCTGCGCCAGGCAGCGCTCCGTGATGAGGCGATAGATGTGGGAGCGCCCGAAGCCGCAGGCCTCCCGAATCTCGGCCTCGGTCGCGCCGTCGAAGTAGAGCTGGATGCCTGTCTTGCGACGCAAGAACAACTCTCGCCGGTCTTGCGGCAAGGCGTCTGCATCAACCTGAGTCCACAGATTCGGCCGAATCTGATCGGGCATGGCGGCTTGGCCGGGCCAGGCCGCCGTGCCAATGCGAGCGCGTCTGGGCATGTGTGCCTCCCGCTCAAGCCGCCGTCGGCGGCTCCGCAAGAATAGTTGAATCGCGCCCTGCGTTACAACTTCTCTTGTCGCACGCGCCCTCAGTAACCCATCGTCGCTGTCAGCGCTGCCCAGGAGGATGGTTCAACCTATGAGTTACAACTTCTCTTGCGTGAGCG
>JBASTF010000905.1:0-3388 GCA_049274755.1 Rubrivivax sp.
ACCTTGGCACCGGCGAGCTGGCGCTTCAGCCGATCGATGAAGGCCGCCGGCTGGCCGGCCGTGTCGGGCACCTCGACACGCTGGGCCTTGCCATCGGCGTCGAACAGCACCTCGGCCCAGACTTCCACCGTGTAGGCTTGTTTGGCGTCGGCCGCCGCAGCGGCAGCGGCCAGCACCAGCAGCGACAGCGCCGCAACTGCGTTTCGCATCATCTTCGAGGCTCTCCCTGGCGCCGGCGAACACCGGCTCGCGCGGCATTCTGCCAGCGGCGGGCACAGACCTCAGGCATCGGCCCTCAGGCCGCCACGGGCACCAGGAAGTCGCGGCCGATGCCGGCGCCAAGCGCGTTGACGCGGTCCAGGAACTGCGTCAGGTAGGCGTGCAGGCCGGTGGCCAGGATCTCGTCGATCTTGCCGTACTGCAGGTCGGCGCGCAGGCGGCCGGCACGGCGCAGCGTTTCGTCGGACTGCTGGTTGGCCACCATCTGCAGGTTGGCCACCACCTCGTTCATGCAGGCGGCCAGCGAACGTGGCATGTCCGGGCGCAGGATCAGCAGCTCGGCCACACGTTCGGGGCGGATGACGTTGCGGTAGACCTTGCGGTAGATCTCGAAGCCGGAGACCGAACGCAGGATGGCGCTCCAGTGGTAGAAGTCCACCTCCTGGCCTTCCTTGGCGGCACCGGGGCCGAAGTAGTCGCCACCGGCCAGGGCCTGGAACTTCACGTCGAGCAGGCGCGCCGTGTTGTCGGCGCGTTCGAGGAAGGTGCCGATGCGCAGGAAGTGCAGCGCCTCGTCCATCTGCATCGTGCCGACGGTGACGCCGCGGCTCTGGTGCGAACGCAGCTTCACCCATTCGAACAGCTCGGCCGGGTCGCGTTCGAAGCGGCCCTGCTTCAGCAGGCGGTTGAACTCCAGCCAGGTCTGGTTCTGCGTCTCCCAGACCTCGGTGGTCAGCGCACCGCGCACGGCACGCGCGTTTTCGCGTGCGGCACGCAGGCAGCAGTAGATCGAGCTGGGGTTGGTTTCGTCGCGCACCATGAAGTCCATGACGTTGCGCGCCGTCACCTCCTGGTACTTCTGCGAAAAGGCCCAGGTCAGCTCGCTGATCGACAGCAGGCCCTTCCAGCCCTGCTCGGCCATGTCGTCGGACTGCGGCAGCAGCGCCGTCTGGTAGTTGACGTCGAGCATGCGCGCGGTGTTCTCGGCACGCTCCATGTAGCGCGCCATCCAGAACAAGTGGTCTGCGGTGCGTGACAGCATCGTGCGGCCCTCCCTCAAGCTTCCAGAACCCAGGTGTCCTTGGTGCCCCCGCCCTGCGACGAGTTGACGACCAGCGAACCTTCCTTCAGCGCCACGCGCGTCAGGCCGCCGGGCACCGTCTGCACTTCCTTGCCCGAGTTCAGCACATAGGGCCGCAGGTCGATGTGGCGCGGCGCGATGCCGCTGTCGACATAGGTCGGGCAGGTCGACAGCGCCAGCGTCGGCTGCGCGATGTAGTTCGTCGGGTTGGCCTTCAGCACGGCGCGGAATTCCTCGACCTCGGCCTTCGTCGCCGCCGGGCCGACCAGCATGCCGTAGCCGCCGGCGCCGTGCACTTCCTTCACCACCAGTTCGTGCAGGTGGTCGAGCACGTACTTCAGGTCCTCGGCCTCGCGGCACAGGTAGGTGGGCACGTTGTTCAGGATGGGCTTTTCGCCGAGGTAGAACTCCACCATCTTCGGCACGTAGGGATAGATGCTCTTGTCGTCGGCGATGCCGGTGCCGATGGCATTGCTGAGCGTGATGTTGCCGGCGCGGTAGGCGTCCAGCAGGCCGGCGCAGCCCAGCGTGCTGTCGGCGCGGAAGGCCAGCGGGTCCAGGAAATCGTCGTCGACGCGGCGGTAGATCACGTCGACACGCTTCGGGCCCTGCGTCGTGCGCATGTAGACGAAGCGGTCCTTCACGAACAGGTCGTTGCCCTCGACCAGCTCCACGCCCATCTGCTGCGCCAGGAAAGCGTGTTCGAAGTAGGCGCTGTTGTACATGCCGGGGGTCAGCACCACGACGCTGGGTTCGCTGACCCCGGCCGGCGCCACGGCGCGCAGCGTTTCCAGCAGCAGATCGGGGTAGTGGGCCACCGGGGCCACGCGGTGCATGCTGAACAGGTCGGGGAAGAGCCGCATCATCATCTTGCGGTTCTCCAGCATGTAGCTCACGCCGCTGGGCACACGCAGGTTGTCTTCCAGCACGTAGTAGCTGCCGCTGCCGTCGGCATTGGCGGCACGCACGATGTCGATGCCGGAAATGTGCGAGTACACGTCGCCGGGCACGTTGACGCCCATCATCTCCTTGCGGAACTGCGCGTTGTTCAGCACCTGCTCGGCGGGCACGATGCCGGCCTTCAGGATCTCCTGCCCGTGGTAGACGTCGTGGATGAAGCGGTTCAGCGCGCGCACACGCTGGCTGAGGCCGGCCTCCATGTCCACCCATTCCTGCTTGGGGATGACACGCGGGATCAGGTCGAAGGGGATCAGGCGCTCGGTGCCGGCGCCGTCCTCGTCCTTGGCGCCGTAGACGGCGAAGGTGATGCCGACACGCCGGAAGATCATCTCGGCTTCGCCGCGGCGCGCCTGCATGGCCTCGTGCGGCTGGCTCTGCAGCCACTTGTCGTAGGTGCGGTAGTGCTCACGCACCTGCTCGCCGGCGGCAAGCATCTCGTCGAAGCGGGGCTTCATGGTCACAAGGGCTCCTCTGCTCAGCCGGTAGCAACAACCGGGCCCACGACACGTGTGCTGACGGCCACGCTCAGCGTGTGGCGGCCACCGCCGCGGATGACACCGCGCAGTGGCGTCACGTCGCCGAAGTCGCGGCCCACGGCCAGACGCACATGGCCGGTGCCGGGCACCAGGTCGTTGGTCGGGTCCAGGTCCAGCCAGTCGCCGTCGACGCCGGCTGTTCCCGGGCACCACACCTGCACCCAGGCGTGCGAGGCGTCGGCACCCAGCATCGCCGCGCCGCCTTCGGGCGGGCGTGTCAGCAGGTAGCCGCTGACGTAGCGTGCCGGCACGCCGAACATGCGCAGCGTGCCGGCCATCAGATGGGCGAAGTCCTGGCAGACGCCACGCTTCTGCGCAAAGGCCTCGTCCAGCGGCGTGTCGATCTCGGTGCTTTCGCTTTCGTAGGCGAAGTCGGCGTGGATGCGGTGCATCAGTTCCAGCGCCGCCTCGGCCACCGGCCGGCCCGGCGTGAAGCTGGCCGCGCCGTAGCTGCGCAGCACCTCCAGCCGCGGCACAAAGGGCGATGGCATCGCGTATTCGGCCGCCGGCTCGAACGGTGAACGCGCCACGTACAGCAGGCGCTCGGCCAGCATGTCCCAGGGCGGTGAACTCTGCGGCCGCAGCGCCGCGA
>JBASTF010000906.1:0-2353 GCA_049274755.1 Rubrivivax sp.
GGCAGCGGCGGCTCCACGGCGGCCGGTGCCTGGCTGCCGGCCAGCAGCACCCAGAAGCTGCTGCCGGCACCGGTCTGGCTGCGCACGCCGATCTCGCCATGCATCAGGTCGACCAGCCACTTGCTCAGCGCCAGCCCGATGCCGGCGCCTTCGACGGCGGACTTGTCGGCGTCCAGACGCTCGAAGGCCTGGAACAGCCGCTCCTGCTGCGCCGGGCTGATGCCGGGGCCGCTGTCGCTGACCTCGATGCGCAGCCGGCCATCGGCCTCGGGCTGGCAGTCCAGCACGACCAGGCCGTCTTCGCGGTTGTACTTGATGGCGTTGGACAGCAGGTTCAGCAGCACCTGGCGCAGCCGCGTTGCGTCGGCCAGCACACGCCCGGCGCCGCCCGGCGGGGTCTGCACGACGACGCGGATGCCACGTTCGGCGGCCACCGGCGCCACCAGGCGCTGGCAGTCGTCGACCAGGGCGTCCACGTCCACCGGCTCGAGCTTCAGCTGCAGCGTGCCGGCCTCGATGCGCGCCAGGTCCAGCACCTCGTTGATCAGCGACAGCAGGTGGCGCCCGCCGCGCAGCATCTCCTGCACCCGGGCGCGCTGGCCCGGGCGCAGCGGCTCGCCGCCGTCGTTTTCCAGCAGCTGGCCGAACCCGAGGATGGCGTTCATCGGCGTGCGCAGTTCGTGCGACATGCGCGACAGGAACTCCGACTTCGCGCGGTTGGCGCGCTCGGCCTCGTCCTTGGCGGCGATCAGCGCCTGCTCGGCGGCCTTGCGTTCGGTGATGTCCCAGCCGTAGCTGATGAAACCCTCGAACTCGCCTTCGGCGTTGAAGCGCGGCATGCCGTTGTCGGCGACCCAGGCGTAGCGCCCGTCATCGCAGTGCATGCGGAACTCGATGTCGTAGGGCCGGCGGCGTTGGAACGCAGTCTCGAAGGCGCTGCGGCAGCGTTCGTGGTCGTCGGCGTGGATGCGTGTGGACCAGCCGCTGCGCCGCGCTTCGTCCAGCGTCTGCCCGGTGCTGTGCAGCCAGCGCTGGTTGAACCACACCGGCGCTCCGTCGCGGTCGGACAGCCAGATCAGCGCCGGCGCGCCGTCGGCCATCGCACGGAAGCGGGTTTCGCTTTCGCGCAGCGCCTGCTGCGCGCCGACGGCAGCGGTGACGTCGGTGTAGGTACGCACCAGGCTGCCATCGGGCGCGAAGCGCGAACGCACCTCGATGACGGTGCCGTCGGGGCGGGTGCGCTGGTAGTGCTCGGCAATGGCCTGCAGGTTGCCGGACATGAAGTCGGTGAGGCCGGTGCGGCCCGGCTCGTCCATGCGCTCCAGCCCGGGGCCGAAGTGGCCTTGCGCAAACTGCCAGCGGCCGATGTCCTGCAGCGTGGGCCGCTGCTGCATCAGCCACTCCGGCACTTCCACCAGCGCCAGGAAACGCTGGTTCCAGGCGTTGGCGCGGCCTTCGGCGTCCAGGCTCAGCACCCCTTGCGACAGGCTCTCCAGCGTCACCTCGAGCACGTGCGACTTCTGCGCCAGCAGCTCGCCGGTGTGGCGCGCCTGCTGCTGCGCCAGCTTCTGCGGCGTGATGTCCGAGAACATGCCGACGGCGCCGATCTTGCGCCCGCCGGCGTCGAAGATCGGCGTGGCGTTGTTGTAGCAGTGCACCAGCGCACCGTCGGCGCGGCGCAGCGCGATTTCGTAGCTGCCGGCCTGGCCGGCGGTGCGCAGCGCCACGTGGTGGCGGAACACGGCTTCGTTCTCGGCATCGACGAACTCGAAGATCGTGCGCCCCAGCAGCTGTTCGCGGCCCTGGCCCAGCATGCGGCACATCGCCGGGTTGGCGTCGGTGGTGCGCTGTTCGTTGTCGATGAACCAGAAACCCTGGGCCGTGTGTTCCAGCAGCAGCGACAGCATGCGCCGGTTCTCGGCCAGCGCCTGCTCGGAGGCCTGGCGCGGCGTGATGTCGACGTAGACGGTGACGAAGCTGCCGTCGGCAATGCCGCTGCGGCGCAGCTCGATCGTGCGGCCGTCGGGGCGCTGGCGCCGTGTCACCTTGTTCGGCTGCTGGCGCAGTTCCTCGAGCCGGCGCGCCACCTCGGCCTCGGCATCGGGGATGCGGCCGAACTCGCCGAGTGCGATCTGCAGCAGCAGCACGTCGCGCAGCGCAACGCCCACATGCACCTGCTGCGGCTGCAGGCCGACGAGGTCGAGGAAACGGGCGTTCCAGGACACCAGGCGCAGTTCGCCGTCGAACAGGCTGATGCCCTCGCCGATGTGGTCGAACACACGGCGCAGCAGGCCCTCGGCGCTGCGCGCTTCGTCGCTGCGGTCGGCTTCGGCCAGCCGCGATGCCGCCAGCG
>JBASTF010000907.1:0-4752 GCA_049274755.1 Rubrivivax sp.
GAAGGCGCCATTGCCTTCGGTGCGGCCGATGCCGGCGGCGAATTCACGCTGCGCGGCGCTGGTGGCGGCAATGCCGGCCAGCGTGTAGCTCAGCAGGTACTGGCCGGCGTAGCTGGAGTTCGGGAACAGCGCCGGGTCGACGTAGAGAAAGCCCCAGTAGCCGTCGGCCTCGAGGTTGTCGAACTCGTCGACCAGGGCCATGTCGAGCTGGTTGATGCTGGAGCGCGAGACGTAATAGAACCACGAGGACTTGCCGACCTCGTTCGTGATGTCGAAGGGCGCGTTGCCGTTCAGGTTGGGCGTGAAGCCGACGCCGCCTTCGCCGAAGTAGCCGTTGCCGGCATCGGCATTGGCGTTGACGCTGCTGCCGTTGACGGCATAGTTCGGCGCCGTGCCGACGGCGCCGTGCGTGCCGGTGTTGTTCAGCCCGGTGAAAAAGGTGCCGGCCTGCGTGGCGCTGATGCCCAGGCTGAACAGCTGGTTCGTCATCGTCGACAGGCCGAGGATGCGGTTCGGGTCGCCGGCGGCTGTCAGCGTGGTGTCGATCAGCACCGACTCGTCGCCCTGGCGCACGGTGGTGAACAGGCGCACGCCGCCGACGGCCGTGCCGCCGGTCTGGTCCATGCCGGCCACGGCCCAGCGCAGGTTGCCCGGGTTCACCTGGCCGAGGAAGGTGTTCCAGTTGCTGTCGTTGACGGCCCAGAAACGCTGGTTGCCGCTGTCGGCCTGGCCCCAGGTGAAGAACTCGTTCTGCGTGATGCCCAGGTCCATCGTGTACGACACCTGGGCCGTGCCGTCGTAGACGCTGAGAAAGAGTTCGCCGTTGCCGTTGTAGAAGATGTTGCTGCCGGTCTGCGGCGAACCCGGCGCGATCGTGGCCAGCGCCGGCAGCACGGTGCACAGACAGCCCAGCAGGGCGATGGCGGCGGGTCTGAAGGTCATGGCCAGGGTCTCGTCGGGTCGGCAGGAAAGAAGGAGGGGCGCGCAGCGCGCGCCCCCCGGTCCACGGATCAGCCGCGGATCACTTCACCGCGGTGAACGGCGTGCAGCTGTTGCCGGCGCGCGTGACACGCGAACCGAAGGCGATTTCGTTCGCCGTGCCGGTGCCGAAGGCGCCTGCGTAGGCGCTCGGCAGCGCGGCCACGCCTTGCTGGTTGGCGCTGGACAGCTTGGCCAGCGCGTCGGGCTTGCGCGACTCGGCGATGAAGCCGGTGATGAAGCCGCGTTGCTGCGCCGTCAGCGCGTTGTAGGCCGATGTCAGGTACTGCATCGTCGACTCGAAGGCGTAGTCGTAGCGGCCGTTCTTCAGGTTGTCGCGCGAGGCCGCGGCACCTTCCAGGCGCACGTGTTTCCACAGGTTCGAGCCCGGGGCGTTTTCCTTCGACACGTGGCCGATGGCGTAGCCGCCGCCGTTGTTGGCGCGGTTCAGGCAGGTGACGACGTCGCCGGTGCCCGGGCCTTCGAACACGAACAGCGTGCCGCTGGGCATGGCCGGGTAGGCACCGCCGACGGCAGCGCCGCCCATGTTGGCGTCGGCGTACTGCGCCATCGTCAGGCCGCTTTCGGTGAGCGCGGTCTTCTGCGACACGGCTTCCGGTGCCGCCGAGCTGGACGACGCGTAGTCGGCCGGGGCCAGGCTGTTGCCGTTGCAGGGGAACTGCAGCAGGCCGGCGTTGGCGCCGGCTTGCGTGCCCGAGCCGTTGACGCGGCGGCAGACGTTGACCTGGGTGTCGAGCTTGCTGTCGCTGCCGGCCACCAGCAGGCGCCAGTTGCTTTCGCCGCCCTGGAACAGCGAACGCGCTTCGGCGTAGCCGATGGTGGGGGTGCAGGTCTCGTCGCTGGACGCGGTGGTGCAGGCGGCGCCGCTGGCGTCCTTCTTCGCGGCCAGGTTCTGCTTGGCGAACATCGCGGCGTAGAGGTTGTTGTTGACGGCAACACCGAACACCGTCTGCACCACCGGGGTGATGCGCATCTGCGCCAGCTGCGTGCCGGTCAGGCCGTCGCCGGGGTAGGTGTCGTCCTCGAGGTCCGAGGGGTCGTTGTTCGGCACGTTCACGCCCTTGAACAGGCCGGGTTCGACGTCGGAGACACCGAACATCGCCTTCGCGGCGCGGGTCGCCGGGCAGCCGCTGTAAACACGGTCGGCCGTGGTCGCGGTTGTGCAGCCGGACAGCGGCACGGGCTGGGCGAACAGGCGGTCGTCCTGGAAATAGACCGGGAACACACCTTGCGCCGAACCACCGGCGTCGGACTTGAAGAACGCAACCGGCGTGCCTGCGGACAGGCCGACCTTGGCGCCGCCTGCGGCGGTGACGTTGCAGCTGATGGCCCAGTAGTTGCCGCTGAACGTGAAGCCCGAGCCGGACTCGGCCACGTTGTACAGCGTGGTGCTGCTGTTGGTGGCCGAACCGCCGCAGATGTCGTTCAGCACGACACCGGCGATGGTGGCGCGCAGCGCGCTGGCGCCGCTGAGGTAGACCTTGACGGTGGCGGCGTCGTCGATGTTGACGGCCGGCGCGGCCTGGACCGCAGTGGCAGCAACGGCGGCAGCCGCGGCCAGGGCGATGCGATGGAATTGCATGGCAAACCTTTCATGGCTCCGCCAGCCTTCCGCACGGAGGCGGAAGGGGCGGCAGCGGGAGTGGGGAGGAAGAGAGGCGGGGCGTCTCAGTCGACGCGGCGGCGGCGGAACATCATGCCCACCACGCCCAGGCCGGCCAGCAGCATGGCCAGCGACTCGGGTTCCGGCACCGGGGCCAGCGCGTAGTTCAGCGTGTAGCCGTTGCCGGTGTCGGCGAAGCTGAACACAGCGTCGCCACCCTGGTTGGCGAAGGTGTCGAAGGCCACCGAGTCCAACTGGTTCGTCGACGAACGGCGGATGTAGTAGAAGGCCGAGCTTTCGCCGACGGCGTTGGCCACGCTGAACGGCGCGTTGCCGTTCAGGTTGCTCGACAGGCCGACGCTGCCGTCGCCGAAGTAGGAGTTGCCGGAGTCCGCGTCCTTGTTGACGCTGCTGCCGTTGACACCGTAGTTCAGCGCCTGGCCGACGACACCGTGGGTGCCGGTGGTGTTGATGGCGTTGAAGAAGGTGCCCGCTTGCGTCGAACCCATGCCCTGGCTGAACAGCTGGTTCGTGAACAGCGGGAACTCGCTGTCCTGGCCGTTTTTCAGCGTCGAGAACAGGCGCACGCCGCCGACGGCGGTGCCGCCGGTCTGGTCGATGGCGAGCACGGCCCACTGCAGGTTGGCCAGGCTGGTCTGGCTCAGGAAGGACGCGAAGTTGGCATCGCCGACGGCCCAGCTGCGGCTGTAGCCGGCGTCGACACCTTGCGCGGCGGCGAAGAAGTCGTTCTGCTTCGCGCCCAGGTCCAGCGTGTACGAGATCTTGGCGCTGCTGTCGAAGACGGTCAGGAACAGTTCGCCGTTGCCGTTGTACGGCAGGTTGGCACCGGTCTGCGGGGAGCCGGGGGAGATGGCGGCGAAGGCCGGGGCCACACCGGCCACGGCCAGCGCGGCCACGAGGGTCTTGAGCTTCATTGGAATAGCACTCCTGTGGATGTTTCTCGTCCTCTCCCGGCCGGTGCTGGCCTGGGCTGCCGGAAGTGGCAGCCCCTGCGGGCGCTGGATCGGGGTGCAGCAGGCAACGGCGGCCCGCTGCCGCAAAGAGCGACGGCCTGTGACAGCCGATAACCCGGGATGATGGTCGGGCGCCGTGAAATCTTGACGGGCCGGCCCTGGAAAGCACGCGATCCGTTCGGACCATGGCCCTGCCGAAAGGACCATGGCTGTTGCGGGCCCGTCAGGCCACGCTGCGGTCCAGCAGGCCCAGGGCCATGGCCTCGGCCACGGCCTGTGCGCGGTTGCTGGCGCCCAGCTTGCGCAGGATCTTCTGCACGTGGTTCTTCACCGTCAGCGGGCTGATGCCCAGCACCTCGGCGATCTGCTGGTTGCTCTTGCCTTCGCGCACCCAGCTCAGGATCTGGCGCTCGCGGTCGGTGACGCCGCGTGGTGTCGCGGCACGCGCCTGCGCGCGTGGTGCCGGTGTCGGCGGTGCCAGTTCACGTTCGGCGGCCACCACACGCAGCCACACCGTGTGCAGGTGCGGCAACAGCAGGTCCAGGTGCGACACCGCGGCCTGGGCCGGCCAGCGGCCCTGGCTGGCCAGCACGAAGAAGCTCTCGACCTCGGCCGGCCGCTGCGGCCGTGCCACGCCGTGCACCAGCAGCGTGTCGATGCCGGCCTGGCGCAGCTGCAGCACGGCTTCGTCGGCGCCGCTGCCGGCCAGCCTGGCGGTGTCCACCACCAACGGCCTGGCACGCGCTTCGACCCAGGCCGCCAGCAGCGCCCGCAGCAGCGGGCCCTGGGTGTCGGTCAGCAGGGCCAGCAGCTCGCTGGCCAGCACGATGCTGTGGAAGGCTTCGAACACGAGGTCGCGGCGCTGGCGCTGGTAGGCGCCGCAAGCCAGGATCTGGTGCGGCAGCAAGGCCTGCAGCTGGCTCTGCGTCCAGACGAAAAACTGGTAGCGGCGGCGCACATGCGGGCCGGCTTCGACCACACGCACGATGGCTTCAGCCTGCTGCGGTGTCAGGAAGGCGGCGTCGGCCTCACCGGGGGAGGTCGGGGTCACGGGCTTCTCCTCGGGGTTCTGTCGTGTTTGTCGTTGTCTGCGGCGGGCGGGCGCGGAACTGCCAGTCGCCCACACGCAGCGGTTCGTGGGCGCCCTCGGCCAGCGCCACCGGCAAGGCATGGCGG
>JBASTF010000908.1:0-3399 GCA_049274755.1 Rubrivivax sp.
CATCGCCGCCGCGAGCGCCTGCTCGCACAAGACCTTGAGCCCGCCGTAGGTGCTGCCGTCGACGGTTTCGGTCGTCGGGTCGGCCAGGGTTTGCAGCGGCGCGTCTTCGTCCGGCCCCGGCTGCGCCATGCTGGCGTAGACGCTGATCGTCGACACCAGCAGGTAGCGCCCGACACGCCCGGCCAGTGCCGCGGCCATGCCGTGCACATGGCGCGGCACGTAGGCGCTGGTGTCGATGACGGCGTCCCATGTGCCGTCTGCCAGCAGCGACAGATCGCCGTTGCGGTCGGCGATGCGATGCTCGGCTTCGGGAAACAGGCCGGGGTTGCTGCGGCCGCTGTGCAGCAGGGTCACGTGGTGGCCGGCAGCCAGGGCCTGGGCCGCCAGGTGGCGGCCGAGGAACCGGGTGCCGCCGACGATGAGCAGGCGGAAGTTGGAGGCAGACATGGTCCGGCACACTGTAGGGCGGCCGCGCACGGAGTGCACCGCGCCGTGCGGATCCGTCTTCAGTTCGGGAACAGGCCCTTGTGCTGTTCGCGCAGCAGGTTCTTCTGCACCTTGCCCATGGTGTTGCGCGGCAGGTCGGCCACGACATGGACCTGCTTGGGCACCTTGAAGTTCGCGATCCTGGCCTTCAGCGCCGCAACGACGGCGGCGCCGTCCACCGTGGCACCGGGCCGCGGCACGACGACGGCGACGACGGCTTCGCCGAAGTCCGGGTGCGGCACACCGATCACGGCCGATTCGGCAACGCCGGCCATGTCGTTGATGTAGCCCTCGATCTCGGCCGGGTAGACGTTGTAGCCGCCGCTGATGATCAGGTCCTTGCTGCGGCCGACGATGGTGATGTAACCCTCGGCGTCGATCTTGCCGACGTCGCCGGTCTTGAACCACTTCGCTCCGGTTTCATCGGTGGTGAACTCCTCCCTGGTCTTTTCCGGCATGCGCCAGTAGCCCTGGAAGACGTTGGGGCCACGCACCTCGATGCCGCCGATCTCGCCGGCCGGCAGCGCCTGGCCGCGCTCGTCGTGCACACGCACACCCACGCCCGGCAGCGGGAAACCGACGGTGCCGCCGCGGCGATCGGCCTCGGGCCGGTAGGGGTTGGAGGTCAGCATCACCGTTTCGCTCATGCCGTAGCGTTCGAGCAGGGTGTGGCCGGTGCGGCGCTGCCAGTCGCTGAAGGTCTCGAGCAGCAACGGCGCCGAGCCGCTGACGAAGAGCCGCATGTGCTGCGTGGCCGCGTGGTTCAGCCCGGCTTCGCCGAGCAGGCGCACGTACAGCGTGGGCACGCCCATGAAGACCGTGGCCTCCCGCATGCGCGCCAGCGCGGCCTTGGGGTCGAACTTCGAGAACCAGATCATCTTGCTGCCGTTCAGCAGCGCGCCATGGCTGGCGACGAAGAGGCCGTGCACGTGGAAGATCGGCAGCGCGTGGATCAGCACGTCGCCCGGTATCCAGCCCCAGGCCGTCTTCAGCACCTGGGCGTTGCTCAGCAGGTTGCCGTGCGACAGCATCGCACCCTTGCTGCGCCCGGTGGTGCCGCTGGTGTAGAGGATGGCGGCCAGGTCGTCGGCCTTGCGCTGGGCCGGTGTGTGCGTGTCGGGCTGGAAGGCGGCACGGTCCAGCAGCGTGCCGCTGCGGTCGTCGTTCAGCGTGAAGACATGCCGGGTACCCGCCTGGAACGCGATCTGGCTGACCCAGCCGAAGTTCTTGCCGGCGCAGACGACGACGGCCGGCTCGGCGTCGCCGACGAAGTAGGCGATCTCGCTGGCCTGGTAGGCGGTGTTCAGCGGCAGGAACACATGGCCGGCACGCAGCACGGCCAGGTACAGCACCAGGGCCTCGACACTTTTGTCGACCTGCACGGCGATGCGCGAGGCCGGCGGCAGCGCCAGCGTCTCCAGCAGGTTGGCCATCATCGCCGATGCACGTTCCAGGTCGCGCCAGCTGTAGCGCAGCGGCGTGGGCGTGTCGGCGGTTTCCACCGCGATCGCGTCGAGATCGGCGGGGAAGGCCGCGCGCAGCGCAGCAAAGAGATTGGCGTTCGGCATCGTCGCTCAGTCCAGCTTGGCACCCGAGTTCTTCACCACTTCGGCCCAGCGCCTGACCTCGGCGCCGACGAACTTGCCGAAGTCGTCGCCCCAGAGGTTGGGTGTCTCGGTGCCCAGGCCGTTCCAGGTGGCTTTCAGTTCGTCGCTGTTCAGTGCCTTGCGCATCTCGGCCTGCATCGTCGTGACGACGTCGCGCGGGGTGCCCTTGGGTGCCCACAGCCCGTACCAGGTGGCAACCTGGTAGGTCGGCACGCCGCCTTCGGCACTGGTCGGCAGGTCGGCGAAACCGGGTGCCCGTTTGCCGGCGGCCACGGCGATGCCGCGGATGCGGCCGGCCTTGATGTGGGCCGCGCTGCTGCCCAGGCCGTCGAAGGCCAGGTCCACCTGGCCGGCGATCAGGTCTTGCAGCATCGGGCCGGCGCCGCGGTAGGGGATGTGGGTGATGAAGGTCTTGGTCTGCAGCTTGAACAGCTCGCCGGCCAGGTGGTGGCTGGTGCCGTTGCCGGCCGAGCCGTAGTTCAGCTTCGCCGGGTTCTTGCGGATGAAGTCCAGCAGCTGCGGCAGCGTCGTCGCCTGCACCCGCGACGGGTTCACGACGATGACCTGGGGCACGCTGCTGATCAGGCCCACCGGCACGAAGTCGGTCTCGATGTTGTAGTCGAGCTTGGGGTACATGCTGGGCGCGATCGAGTGGTGCACGGCGCCCATGAAAAACGTGTAGCCGTCGGCTGCGGCCTTGGCCGCGAGGCCGGCGCCCAGCGTGCCGCCGGCACCGCCCTTGTTGTCGATGACGAACTGGCGGCCGACGTTTTTGGTCATCATCGCAAACAGCGGCCGTGCAAACGCGTCGGTGCCGCCGCCGGGCGGGAAGGGCACGACGATGGTGACGGGCTTGCTGGGCCAGGCCTGGGCCCGCACCAGCGGTGCGGCGAGCGAGGCAGCACCTGCGGCGAGCAGCTGGCGGCGTTGGATCTGGGGCACAGGTGGTCTCCTTGAGTGTTTGTCGGGGATGTCAGACCAGCGCCGCAACAGCACGCGAGCGTGCAACGTCGCCGCGGCGGAACTTGGTGTGGCTGGCCTCGATGCGGTCCAGGTCGTAGAGGTAGTTGACCATCAGGCCGAAGGACTGGCGCAGGCCGTAGCTTGACATGTTGCCACGCCAGTTCAGCCGCTCCAGCCGTGCGCCATTGTCGAGGTGGAAACGTGCCACCGGGTCGCCGCTGGGCAGTGTGGAGGCATGGCCCAGGTAGGCCGCTGCCAGCGCCAGCAGCGCCGCCTGCGCGGCATCGTCGAGCTTGTCGTGGGTGGCCGCGCCCTGCAGCGCGTCGAGTTCGCCGCCGCAGGC
>JBASTF010000909.1:0-3837 GCA_049274755.1 Rubrivivax sp.
GGCTTACGCCAACGGCAAGGGCGTGCAGATCATCGGCGACACGCCGATCTTCATCGCCTACCTGAGCGCCGAAGTCTGGGCCAACCAGCATCTGTTCGAGCTGGACAAGAACGGCCGCGCGACCGTGGTCGCCGGTGTGCCGCCCGACTTCTTCAGCGCCACCGGCCAGCGCTGGGGCAACCCGCTGTACCGCTGGAGCGCGCATGCCGCCGACGGCTACGCCTGGTGGGTGGAACGTGTGCGCCGCATCTTCGACCTCGTCGACATCGTGCGCATCGACCATTTCCGCGGCTTCGCCGGCTACTGGGAGATTCCGGCCAGCGAGCCCACGGCGGTGAACGGCCGCTGGCTGCCGGGCCCCGGTGCCCCGCTGTTCGAAGCCATCACACAGGCCCTGGGCGCGATGCCGGTGATCGCCGAAGACCTGGGCATCATCACGCCCGACGTCGATGCGCTGCGCAAGCAGTTCCAGTTCCCCGGCATGCGGGTGCTGCAGTTTGCATTCGGCGGCGACGCCTCGGACCGCTACCTGCCGCACCACCACGAACCCGACAGCGTGGTTTATGCCGGCACCCACGACAACGACACGGTGGCCGGCTGGTGGGCCAGTTGCAGCGATCACGAGCGCCACTTCGCGCGCGGTTATCTCGCCACCGACGGCCATGACATGCCGTGGACGATGATCCGCGCCTGCTGCGCCAGCGTCGCCGACACCGCCGTGCACACGCTGCAGGACGTGTTGTGCCTGCCCGGCAGCTGCCGCATGAACCTGCCCGGCCAGGGCGAGGGCCACTGGGAATGGCGCTTCCAGTGGGCCCAGGTGCAGCCCTGGCATGCCCAGCGCCTGGCCGAACTCTGCCGGCTGTACGACAGGTTGCCGCGGCCATGAAAAAGGGCGCCCCGCAGGGCGCCCTTGTCGCTTGGCAGCGTGCGGGATCAGCGCACGACGGCGATCTGCTCGCGGTTGCCGCCCTTGTAGGTGTACAGGGTCAGCGCACCGTTCTTGATGTCGCCCTTGTTGTCGAAACCGATGGTGCCGGTCACGCCCTTGAAGCCTTCGGTCTTGGCCAGCACCGGCAGGTACTTCGCGGGTTCGGCCGAGCCGGCCTTGACCATCGCGGCGACCATCACGTTGACGGCGTCGTAGACGTAAGGGGCATAGACCTGCACGTCGGCGTTGAACTTCTTCTTGAAGGCAACGCGGAAGTCGTCCATCGACTTCTTGGCCGCGCCTTCGACGCCACCGGCTTCGGCGCAGACGACCTGGCTGTCGGCCATCGTGCCGGCGGCCAGCTTCGGCAGTTCGCTCGAGCAGATGCCGTCGCCGCCCATGAACTTGGCTTCGATGCCCAGCTGCTTCATCTGGCGCATCATCGGGCCGGCCACGGCGTCCATGCCGCCGAAGAAGACGATGTCCGGCTTCTTGGCCTTCAGGCTGGTCAGGATGGCGGTGAAGTCCGTCGCCTTGTCGTTCGTGAACTCGCGGCCCACGGTCTTGCCGCCGGCAGCCTTGACGCCCTTCTCGAACTCGTCGGCCACGCCCTGGCCGTAAGCGGTGCGGTCGTCGATGACGGCGATGCTCTTGCCCTTCAGTTCCTTGACCGCGTACTTGCCCAGCGTGCCGCCCAGATGCACGTCATCGGCCACGACGCGGAAGGTCGTCTTGTAGCCCTGGCGCGTGTACTTCGGGTTGGTGGCCGAAGGGCTGATCTGCGGCACGCCGGCGTCGCTGTAGATCTTGGAGGCCGGGATCGAGGTGCCGCTGTTCAGGTGGCCGATGACGCCGTTGACCTTGCTGTCCATCAGCTTCTGCGCCGCCGCCGTGCCCTGCTTCGGGTCGGCAGCGTCGTCTTCGGCCAGCAGCTCGAACTTGGCCTTCTTGCCGCCGATCGTCACGCCCTTGGCGTTCAGCTCGTCGATGGCCATGCGGGCGCCGTTTTCGTTGTCCTTGCCCAGGTGAGCGATGGCGCCGCTGGTCGGCGCAACGTGACCGATCTTGACGACCAGATCCTGCGCGTAGACCGAGCCGGCCAGCAGCGCGGCCGCGGCGCCGACGATCACATTCAGCTTCATTTGCATGCTGGAACCTCCGGGTATGTTGTCGTGTCGACAAACGGAAAAGTAAGAAGCGGGAGACGATACCCCAAAACAAGCCGCGTTCCACCGGGGGGAAGCCAGCGAACGCCGGGGGCACGCATCCTCAACGCAACAAGCGGGCCCGTGGAAGACAGGGCCGGCACCGAAGCTTCAGCTGCGTGCTGCTGCGGCGTGGTGCGTGATCTGCAGGCCGCGGCCCGCATAGGTGCGCCAGCGCTGCCGGCCGGCCTGCGCGGCCTCGGGCTCGGCACCGACGATCTCGATCACACGCTCGAAGGCCGACAAGTCCTCGGGCGCGTCGGCGCCCAGGTTCACCAGCACCCCGGGAGCGCCGGCCACGGCCTGTTCGGCCAGCCAGATCGGCGTGCGTGCAGCCAGCGCGGGTGGTGCCTGGCCCTGCACGCGCAGGTGAGGCACGAAGTCGCGTTCCTCGAAGACCCAGAGCTCGCGGTCCAGTGTCGACAGCGTCGCCGCAGGCGCCGTCACCAGCACCCACGAACCCTTGCGGTAGGCCTTGCGCAGCAAGCGGCAGGCAAAGCCGACCGGGTCGGCCACGCCGGTGTGGAACTCGACCTCGGTGATCACTGCCGTTGCAGCGCGGCCGTCACTTGGCCTGCGACAGCACCCAGTGCGTCAGCAGCGGCACCGGGCGGCCGGTGGCACCCTTGGCGGCGCCGGACTTCCAGGCCGTGCCGGCGATGTCCAGGTGCGCCCAGCGCAGCTTGGCCGTGAAGCGCTGCAGGAACTTGGCCGCCGTGATGGCACCGCCGGCGCGGCCGCCGACGTTGCCCATGTCGGCGAAGTGGCTCTTCAGCGCTTCGTCGTACTCGTCGTCCAGCGGCATGCGCCAGGCCGGGTCGGCGGCCTTGTCGCCGGCGGCCAGCAGTTCGGCCGCCAGCGTCTCGTCGGCACTGAACAGGCCCGAGCGGTGGTGGCCCAGCGCGATGACGCAGGCGCCGGTGAGCGTGGCGATGTCGACGACGGCCGCCGGCTTGAAGCGCTCGGCATAGGTCAGCGCATCGCACAGGATCAGCCGGCCTTCGGCGTCGGTGTTCAGGATCTCGATGGTCTGGCCCGACAGGCTGGTGACCACGTCGCCCGGCTTCACCGCGGTGCTGCTGGGCATGTTCTCGCAGGCCGGGATGATGCCGACCAGGTTGACCCTGGCCTTCAGGCCGGCCACGGCACGCAGCGTGCCCAGCACGCTGGCGGCGCCGCCCATGTCGAACTTCATCTCGTCCATCTCGGCCGCCGGCTTGATGCTGATGCCGCCGGTGTCGAAGGTGATGCCCTTGCCGACCAGCACCACAGGTGCCGCCGTCTTTGCGCCGCCGTTGTAGCGCGCGACGATGAACTTCAGCGGCTGGGCCGAGCCCTGGGCCACGGCGAGGAAGGAGCCCATGCCCAGCTTCTCGACGTCCTTGCGCTCCAGCACCTCGACCTTCAGGCCATGGCTCTTGCCCAGCTGCTTGGCGGTGTCGGCCAGGTGCGTGGGCGTGCAGTGGTTGCCAGGGCGGTTGGCACATTCCTTGGCCAGTTCGACGCCGGCGGCGATGGCCTCGCCGGTCTTCAGCCCGGCGCCGACGGCGGCGCTGTGTTCCCTGCTGCACAGCAGCGTGAAGCCCGTGAGCTTGGACGCCGCCGGTGCGCTGGGCTTGGTGGCGCGGTACAGGTACAGCGCCTCGGCCGCAGCGGCCACCAGGGCCTCGCCATGTTCGGCGCCGACCTCGGCACCCACCA
>JBASTF010000910.1:0-7900 GCA_049274755.1 Rubrivivax sp.
GGCAGCGCTGGCTGCGCTGCGGGCCCGCATCGCGGTGCTGACGAAGTAGCGCTGGCTGGTGGCTTAGCTGCTGGCGCCCAGCGCGTTCAGCGGAATGCGCAGGTAGCGCACGCCGTTGTCTTCGGCAGGCGGCAGTTCGCCGGCGCGCACGTTCACCTGGATGGCCGGCAGGATCAGCGTCGGCATCTCCAGCGTCGCGTCGCGCTTCTCGCGCACGGCGACGAAGCCGGCTTCGTCGACACCGTCGTGCACATGGATGTTGCCGGCGCGCTGTGCCGCCACCGTCGTCTGCCAGGCGGCGCTGCGGCCGGCCGGCGGGTAGTCGTGGCAGACGAACATCTCGGTCTCGGGCGGCAGCGCGAGCAGGCGGCGTGCCGAGGCGTACAGCTGGCGGGCGCTGCCGCCGGGGAAGTCGCAGCGTGCGGTGCCGACATCGGGCATGAACAGCGTGTCGCCGACGAACACCGCGCCGCCGACCAGGTAGGCCATGTCGGCCGGCGTGTGGCCGGGCACCAGCAGGGCCGTGGCTTCGAGGCTGCCGATGTGGAAGCTCTCGCCGTCCTGGAACAAGTGGTCGAACTGGCTGCCGTCGGGCAGGAAGTTGCGGTCCAGGTTGTAGATCTTCTTGAAGACCTCCTGCACACGCCGGATGTTTTCGCCGATGGCGATGCGGCCGCCGACCAGGCCCTTCAGGTAACGCGCGGCCGAGAGATGGTCGGCATGGGCATGGGTTTCGAGAATCCAGTCCACCTGCAGCCCGAGTTCCCGCACTCGGGCGGCCACGCGGTCGGCGGAACCGGTGCTGGTGCGGCCGGACTTGACCTCGAAGTCCAGCACCGGGTCGACGATGGCGGCACCCAGCGTCGCGCTGTCCCAGACCAGGTAGCTGACGGTGGCCGTGCGCGGGTCGAAAAAGGCTTCTGTGCAGCGGGTGGATGGATGCATCGGACCATTGTGGCGCCGCTGGCGTGCCGCCACAAACAAAACGGCCCGGTCTTGCGACCGGGCCGGTAAAGGTACCTGCAAGGTACCGAGGAGACAACCATCCACGAGAGGCCCCGGCTGTTCAACCGGGGCATTCGTCAGATGCCGTCGAATCCCGAAAGTTCAATGGCCTTCAACAGGCGCCGGGCGCATGCACCCGGGTGGCCGCTCAGGCGGCCTTCTTGGCCTTGGTGGCGGCTTGCGTGGCCTTGACGGCGGTGCTGGTCACGGCCTGGAAGTTGGCTTCGGCAACTTCGGCGGCCTGCTTGGCAGCCTTGTGCACGCTTTCGTAGGCGTTGTTGGCGGCGGCAACGGCCGACTTCACCAGGGCGACGGCGTTTTCGGTGCCGGCCGGGGCGTTCTTGACGGCGTTGTCGACGACCGACAGCACCTTCTTCTGCGCGTCGGCGACGGTGGCTTCGGCAACCTTGCTGACTTCGGCGTTGGTGCCGGCGACGATGTCGTACAGGTGGCGGCTGTAGGCGGCGGCCTTCTCGGCGGCCGGTTGCAGCAGGCTGGCTTGCAGGGCCAGCAGTTCCTGGGCGTCCTTCACCGACAGCGCGGCCTTGGTCGTCTCGGCGGCTTCGCCCAGCGTGGTGCGCGCCACCTGCAGGTTCAGCTCGACCAGCTTCTCGATGCCTTCGAAGGCCTTGTTCGTCAGGCCGAACAGGGTTTCGACGTTGGCTTTCTGGGCGGCGATCAGTTGTTCGGCGGTGAAGGTCGACATGGTGCAGTTCTCCAAAAGGTGGGTGGCCGGAAGGCCATAGAGGCGGGACGCCGGTGCTGCACTCTTGTTGCACTGCAGCATGGAACGAAGTCTAGGCCCCGTTCAGGTGCATTGCAAGCGCTTTTTGTTGCGCCGCAGCAATCTAGTGGGGTCTTTCTAGAATCGGCCGGCGATGCGCGCCTTCCATTCCGACCACTTCGTGCTGCCGCTGCCGCCCGGCCACAGTTTTCCGATGACGAAGTACCGGCTGCTGCGCGAAGCCGCCGAGGCCACGCTGCCCGGTGTGCGGGTGACCGAGGCACCAGCGGCCAGCGACGGTGAACTGGCGCTGGCGCACGACCCGGCCTGGATCAGCGCCGTCGTCGACGGCAACACCAGCGCGGCGCAGCAGCGCGAGATCGGGTTCCCCTGGTCCGAGCGCATGGTCGAACGTGCACGACGTTCGGTGGGCGCGACGATTGCCGCGGCGCGCACGGCCCTGATGGACAACGAAGGTGTGGCGGCCAACCTGGCCGGCGGCACACACCATGCCGACGCGCACAAGGGCTCGGGCTACTGCGTGTTCAACGACGTGGCCGTGGCGGCGCGGCTGATGCAGGCCGAATGGAACCGCAGCCGGCGCCGGCTGCTGCGTGTGCTGGTCATCGACCTCGATGTGCACCAGGGCAACGGCACGGCGGCGATCTTCGCCGAGGACCCGACGGTGTTCACGCTGTCGCTGCATGGCGCCAAGAACTTCCCGTTCCGCAAGGAAGCCAGCGATCTGGACGTGGACCTGCCCGACGGCTGCACTGACGCACCCTATCTCGCTGCGCTCGACAGCGCCTTGGACCAGGCCTTCCAGCGCCACGTCGACGGGCCGCCCGGCCTGGCTTTCTACCTGGCCGGTGCCGACCCGCACGAAAACGACCGTCTCGGTCGCTTGAAGCTGACCAGCGAAGGCCTGGCCGAGCGCGACCGGCGTGTGCTGCAGCGGCTGCTGGAGCGCCGCATCCCGGTGGCGCTGAGCATGGCCGGCGGCTACGGCCGCGACCTGGCGACGACGGTGGCGGTGCAGCGGCGCACGCTGGAGATCGCGGAAACCGCGCATCGGGCCTGGGCGCAGCGGGCGGCAGAATGCACGGCATGACCCGCCCCGAAGCCCGACCCCGCAACCACTACCGCCACTTCAGCGCCATCCACACCCGCTGGATGGACAACGACGCCTACGGCCACGTCAACAACGTCGTCTACTACAGCTTCTTCGACACGGCGGTGAACCGCTACCTCATCGAAGCCGGTGCGCTGGACATCCACCAGGGCGCCGTCATCGGCCTCGTCGTCGAGACGCACTGCAACTACTTCGCGCCGCTGGTGTTTCCGCAGCCCGTCGAAGCCGGGCTGCGTGTGGCGCACCTGGGTGCGTCCAGCGTGCGCTACGAAGTCGGCCTGTTTGCCGCCGGTGGCGCGCAGACGGCCGCCGCCGGCCACTTCGTGCACGTTTATGTCGACCGCCACACGCGCCGCCCGGTGGCGCTGCCGGCGCCGCTGCTCAACGCCTTGCAACCCTTGCGCGACCCCGCATGACCATCACGCCAGAGACCACGGCCGCCGTCGATGCGGCGATCACCTCGCGCCACTCGATGCGCGCCTTCCTGCCGACACCGGTGCCGCGGGAGACCATTCTCGAGATCCTCGACGTCGCGGCACGTGCACCGTCGGGCACCAACACCCAGCCCTGGCAGGTGACGGTGCTGACCGGCGCCGCGAAAGAGCGCCTGTCGGCCGCCGTGCGCGCCGCCTACGACGACCCTGCCGAACGTGCGACGCACAGCGAGGAATACAGCTACTACCCGACCGAGTGGGCCTCGCCCTTCATCGAGCGCCGGCGCAAGGTGGGCTGGGACTTGTACGGCCTGCTCGGCATCGCGAAGACCGACAAGGCGCGCATGCATGCGCAGCACAGGCGCAACTACGACTTCTTCGACGCGCCGGTGGGCCTGATCTTCACGATCGACCGTGTGATGCAGCAGGGCAGCTGGCTGGACTACGGCATGTTCCTGCAGAACATCATGGTCGCCGCACGGGCCCGTGGGCTGGACACCTGCCCGCAGGCGGCGTTCACGCAGTTCCACCGTGTCATCGCCGCGCAGCTCGAACTGGGCCCGCAGCAAATGGTGGTCTGCGGCATGTCGCTGGGCCATGCCGACCCGGCGGCGGTGGAGAACAGCCTGGTCACGGTCCGCGAACCGGCCAGCGCCTTCACGCGTTTCCTGGCATGACGCTGTGCCGCACGGCGGCTGCGCTGGCGGCGCCGTTGCTGCTGCCTGCCGCCGCGCAGGCGGCGGAACTGGATGGCGCCGCGCTGTCGGCCTGGTGGAGCCTGCCGTTTGCCGGCGTGCTGCTGAGCATTGCGCTGCTGCCGTTGCTGGCCACCGGCCTCTGGCACCACCACTTTGGCAAGATCACGACGGGCTGGGCGCTGGCCTTCCTGCTGCCCTTCGCCGCCGTCTTCGGCCCTGGCCCGGCCAGTTCGGTGCTGGTGCATGCGTTGCTGGCCGAATACATCCCCTTCATCGTGCTGCTGGTGGCGTTGTTCACCGCGGCCGGCGGCATCTATGTGCGCGGCAACCTGCATGGCAGCCCGGGCACCAACGTCGTGCTGATGCTGGTGGGCGCCGTGCTGGCCAGCGTGATGGGCACCACCGGCGCCTCGATGCTGATGATCCGGCCGCTGATCCGTGCCAACGACAACCGCAAGCACGTGGCCCATGTCGTCGTCTTCTTCATCTTCATCGTCAGCAATGCCGGCGGCTCGCTGACGCCGCTGGGCGACCCGCCGCTGTTCCTGGGTTTCCTGAAGGGCGTGGACTTCTTCTGGACCGTGCAGCACATCTTCCCGGAGACGCTGTTCCTCATCGGCACGCTGCTGGCCATCTTCTACGCCATCGACCGCCACTGGTACACGAAGGAAGGTGTGCTGCCGGTGGACCCGACGCCGGACTCGCCGCGCCTGGGCCTGGAAGGTGGCATCAACCTGCTGCCGCTGGCGGCCGTCGTTGCGCTGGTGCTGATGAGCGGCAACTGGAACCCGGGCATCGTCTTCCACATCCTCGGCACGCCGGTGGAACTGCAGCAGATCGTGCGTGACGGGCTGCTCGTCGCCGTGAGCCTGGTGTCGCTGGCGATCACACCGAAGGCCGTGCGCGAGAAGAACCAGTTTTCCTGGGCACCGATGCAGGAGGTGGCCAAGCTCTTCGCCGGCATCTTCCTGACCATGGTGCCGGTGCTGGCGATGTTGAAGGCCGGTGAGCAGGGTGCGTTTGCCGCCGTCACACGGGCCGTCACCGGCGCCGACGGCCAGCCGCTGCCCTGGGCCTACTTCTGGTTCAGCGGCGTGCTGAGTTCCTTCCTCGACAACGCGCCCACCTACCTGGTGTTCTTCAACCTGGCCGGCGGCGACCCCGCCGTGCTGATGACGACACTGGCGCCGACGCTGGCCGCCATCTCGGCCGGCTCGGTGTTCATGGGCGCCAACAGCTACATCGGCAACGCGCCCAACTTCATGGTCAAGGCCATCGCCGAAGACCGTGGTGTGCCGATGCCCAGCTTCTTCGGCTACATGGCCTGGAGCGGGCTCGTGCTGATCCCCTTGTTCATCGTGATGACCTTCATCTGGTTCCGCTGACATGCCTGCAAAACCCGCCATCCTCGTCGCCCGTGCCGTTTTCCCCGAGACTCTCGAACGCCTGCGCCAGCACTTCGAGGTCGAGGCCAACCCCGACGACACGATCTTCACGAAGCCGCAACTGATCGCGAAGCTGCAAGGCAAACAAGGCGCCTTCACCACCGGCAGCGAGCGCATCGATGCCGAGGTGCTGGACGCCAACCCGCAGCTGCAGGTCGTGGCCAACATGGCCGTGGGCTTCAACAACTTCGACATCCCGGCCTGCACCGCGCGTGGTGTGCTGGCGACGAACACACCCGACGTGCTCACCGAGACCACGGCCGACTTCGGCTTCGCGCTGCTGATGGCCACGGCGCGCCGCATCGCCGAGAGCGAACATTTCCTGCGCGCCGGGCGCTGGAACCGCTGGGCCTACGACATGTTCGCCGGCGCCGAGGTGCATGGCAGCACGCTGGGCATCCTGGGCATGGGCCGCATCGGCCAGGGCATTGCGCGGCGCGGCGCCCTGGGCTTCGGCATGCGGGTGATCTATCACAACCGCAGCCAGTTGCCGCCGGAGCAGGAGGCACCCATCGGCGCACGTTATGTCGACAAGCAGACCCTGCTGCGCGAAGCCGACCACCTGGTGCTGGTGCTGCCTTATGCGGCCAGCAGCCACCATGCCATCGGCGCTGCCGAGCTGGCGCTGATGAAACCGACGGCGACGCTGACCAACATCGCGCGTGGTGGCATCGTCGACGACGTGGCATTGGCAGCCGCACTGCGGGAACGCCGCATCGCCGCCGCCGGGCTGGACGTGTTCGAAGGGGAGCCCACGGTGCACCCGGACCTGCTGACCGTGCCCAACGTCGTGCTGACGCCGCACATCGCCAGCGCCACCGTCGCCACACGCCGCGCGATGGCCGAGCTGGCGGCCGACAACCTGATCGCCGCGCTGAACGGCGGCAAGCCGCCGTCGCCGATCAACCCCGAGGTGCTGTTGGCCCGCCCCTGAGACAATGGCCGCATGCCCGACTGGATCGTCCCTGCGCTGCTGGCGCTGAACCTGCTGCTGTTGTTGTGGATCGCGCTGCGGCGCCAGGGTGACGACGGCGGGCTGCGGCGGCTGGAAAGCGAACTGCGCGACGAACTCGGCCGCCAGGCCCTGGCCACACGTGCCGACCTGGCCAGCTTCCAGCAGATGCTGCTGGCGCAAAGCGGCGACGTGGCGCGCACGCAGAACGAGCAGATCGACGCGTTTCGCAGCCAGCTGGCCACCACGCAGGCCCAGACCGAAGCCGCGCTGCGCCGCTTCAGCGAGACGCTGAACGAACAGCTGCGGCTGCTGTCCGAGGCCAACGAACGCCGCCTGCTGGCGCTGCAGGACGGCAACGAGAAGAAGCTCGACCAGATGCGCGCCACCGTCGACGAGAAGCTGCACGCCACGCTGGAGCAGCGCCTGGGCGAAAGCTTCAAGCAGGTGGCCGAGCGCCTGGAGCAGGTGCACAAGGGCCTGGGCGAGATGCAGAACCTGGCGCGCGACGTGGGTTCGCTGAACCGGGTGCTGACCAATGTGAAGACCCGCGGCATCTTCGGCGAGGTGCAACTGGCTGGCCTGCTGGACCAGGTGTTCACGCCCGAGCAGTACGCCGCCAACGTGGCCACGGTGCCGAACAGCAGCGAACGTGTGGAGTTCGCCGTGCGCTTGCCCGGCCAGCGCCGTGACGACGACATCGGCGGCCAGCCGCTGTGGCTGCCCATCGACGCCAAGTTCCCGCGCGAGGACTACGAACGCCTGCTCGACGCCCAGGAGCGTGCCGACGCACCGGCGGCCGAGGCGGCGGCCAAGGCCATCGAGACCCGGCTGCGGCTGGAAGCCAGGACCATCCGCGACAAATACGTGGCGCCGCCGCACACCACCGACTTCGCCATCCTCTTCGTGCCCACCGAAGGCCTGTATGCCGAGGCGCTGCGCCGCCCCGGGCTGCTGGAAGCGCTGCAGCGCGAATACAAGGTCATGCTGGCCGGCCCGACCACGCTGCTGGCGACGCTGAACAGCCTGCAGATGGGCTTCCGCACGCTGGCGCTGGAGAAACGCTCGGCCGAGGTCTGGGAGGTGCTGGGCGCCGTGAAAACCGAGTTCGCGAAGTTCGGCGATGTGCTGGCGAAGACGAAGAAGAAGCTCGAGGAGGCCAGCAACACCATCGACGCCGCCGAGGTGCGCACACGGGCGATGGCGCGCCAGCTGAAGGGTGTGGAAGCGCTGCCCGAAACGCGGGTGCAGCAGCTGCTGCCGGGGCGCGAGGACGGCACGGATGTCTGAACCTCACCAGGCGGGCTCGGGCCGCGTGCTGCTGCCGCTGATCGTCGGCCAGATGGGTTTGCACTCGGCGATGGCCGGGCTGCGCATGGCGGCACCGCTGCAGGCCTTGCACGAAGGCTACAGCGCCTGGGCCGTGGGCCTGCTGCTGGCCCTGTTCGCCGCCGCACCGGTGCTGCTGGCCCTGCACGCAGGGCGCCTGGCCGACCGCTACGGCTACCAC
>JBASTF010000911.1:0-2519 GCA_049274755.1 Rubrivivax sp.
CCGCTGAAGCGCCCGCCCAGGTAGGCGCCGCGCGTCAGGCGTGTGCTGCGCAGGATGGGCGCAAAGCAGGTGTCGTCGTCGCGCAGCACGGTGCCGGCGACCATCGCAACGACGATGAAGACCGCGAACACGCTCAAGATGCCCAGCGTCTGCACGATCGCGAACGGCGAGTTGATGTTGACGTTGCCGCGGCCGCCGATCTGGATGTTGTCCGAGGTGACGGAGCCGAAGGCGAGCAGGAAGAAGATCAGGCAGCCGACCCAGAACACCGGGCTCTTCAGCTGGTAGCGCCATTCGAAGGCGGCGATGTGGCCGAACATGCTGCCGCTCCTCAGGCCGCCTTCAGCAACGGTGCGGCCTGGCGGTGCAGGTGCAGCGTCGCGAAGTACACGTCTTCCAGCCCGGCTTCCACCGGCTGGAAACCCAGGCCCGGCGACACGTCGGCCAGCACGCGGATGGCGGTGCGGCCGCCGCGCAGCCGGGTGGCGATGACGTCGTGCCGCGCTTTCGCCGCCTCGATCTCGCTCTTGTCGACGCTGGCCTGCCAGACGCGCCCGGCCAGCGCCGCGATCAGCCCGGCCGGCGTGCCGCTTTCGACGATGCGGCCACCGACCAGGATGGCCATGCGCGGGCACAGGTCGGTGACGTCGTCGACGATGTGGGTCGACAGGATGACGACGATGTTCTGGCCGATCTCGGACAGCAGGTTGTTGAAGCGGTGGCGCTCCTCGGGGTCCAGCCCGGCCGTGGGTTCGTCGACGATGATGAGCCGCGGGTTGCCGATCAGCGCCTGCGCGATGCCGAAGCGCTGGCGCATGCCGCCGGAGAAGCCGGCCACGGCACGTTTGCGGGCGTCCCACAGGTTCACCTGCTGCAGCAGCGCTTCCACCGTCTCGCGGCGTTCGCCGCGGCCGGCCACACCCTTCAGCACCGCCAGGTGTTCCAGCATGTCCTGGGCCGAGACACGCGGGTAGACGCCGAAGTCCTGCGGCAGGTAGCCCAGCGTTGCGCGCAGCGCGGCGGGGTCGGCCAGCACGTCGATGTCGCCGAAGCGGAGGCTGCCGCCGCTGGGGATCTGCAAGGTCGCCAGGCAGCGCATCAGGCTGGACTTGCCGGCGCCGTTGGGGCCGAGCAGGCCGAACATGCCGGCAGGGATGTCCAGCGACACATCGTCCAGCGCCTTCAGGCCACCGGGGTAGACATGGGTGAGGTGTTCGATCGTCAGCATCGCAGCTGCTCCGCGCCTTGTGTGAAGTGGCGCGAATGTAGCGATGCCGCCATGCCGCCGGCAGCGCCTTGCGACGAACCGGGCAGCAGCCCGGATGGAGCGTCAGCTCTGCGGGACAGGCGGGGTGCTCACCCGCTGCTCGATGGCGCCGAACAGGCTTTGGCCGTCGGCACCCAGCATCTCGATGCGGATGCTGTCGCCGAACTGCATGAAGGCGGTGCTGGGCGCGCCGCTTTCGATGGTCTCGATCGCGCGTTTTTCGGCGATGCAGCTGTAGCCCCTGCTCCAGTCCTTGTTGCTGACCGTGCCCGAGCCGACGATGCTGCCGGCGCGCAGCTGGCGGGTCTTCGCGACATGGGCGATCAGCTGGCCGAAGTGGAAGCTCATCTCGGGCCCGGCCTCGCAGGCGCCGACACGCTGGCCGTTCCAGTGGCTTTGCAGCACGCGGTGCAGGCGTCCGCCCTGCCAGGCGTCGCCGAGTTCGTCGGTCGTCACCGCCACCGGGCTGAAGGCCGTGGCCGGCTTGCTCTGGAAAAAGCCGAAGCCCTTGGCCAGCTCGTTGGGGATGAGGTTGCGCAGGCTCCAGTCGTTGGCCAGCATCACGAGGCGGATGTTCTCCAGCGCCGCATCGGCCTCGGTGCCCATGGCCACGTCGCCGGTGACCACGGCGACCTCGGCCTCGAAGTCGATGCCCCAGGCCGTGTCGGCGAACACCGCGTCGTCGCAGGGGCCGAGGAAGTCGTCGCTGCCGCCCTGGTACATCAGCGGGTCGCTGTAGAAACTCTCAGGCACCTCGGCGCCCCGCGCCTTGCGCACCAGCTCCACATGGTTGATGAAGGCCGAGCCGTCGGCCCATTGGTAGGCGCGCGGCAGCGGCGCCATGCATTGGCGCGGGTCGAAGGCAAAAGCATGGCGGGCCTTGCCCTGGTTCAGCGTGCTGTACAGGTCGGCCAGCTGCGGGCTGATGAAGTTCCAGTCGTCCAGCAACTGCTGCATGCGGGTGGCGATGCCGCTGGCGTGGTGCGCTTGGGCGAGGTCGCGCGAGACGACGACCAGCTGGCCGTCGCGCGAGCCGTCTTTCAGGGTGGCGAGCTTCATGGGGCAGGGCAAGGGTTGATGGCAGTATTGTGAGGTGCCCCCGACCTCCAAACCCTCCACCGTGCTGCGCCTGCTGAAGACACTGGCGCCGCTGGTGCTGGCCGTGCTGCTGGGCCATGTGCTGCTGCTGGGCCTGCTGCCGCTGGGCGTGGGCGGCGGCTGGAACGGCGGCAGCCGGCCGACGCTGCAGGTG
>JBASTF010000912.1:0-1894 GCA_049274755.1 Rubrivivax sp.
GCGCCTGCACCTGCCACCAGCACCTGCGCCGGGCGGCGAGCGCGGCGAGTTCTGCGCGCTGGAACTCGTCGACGGCGCGCTGGGCCTGGCCTATGTGCTGCTCGGCGACACGCTGGCCGTGCTGGCCCGTGACGCAGCACCGCTGGTCGGTGCCGATGCACTGGCGCTGGCGCAGGGCTTCATCGCCCCCGGTGCCGGCACGCTGCAGCGCACACTCGGTTTTGCCGCGATCAACGCACTGACCACGGCGGTGTTCCGCCGCGCCGGCTATCGCCCGCCCGACAGCGCCGATTCCTTTGGCGGCCTGGACCCGCAGCCTGGCGAAACGCTGGGCATGATCGGCCACTTCGCGCCGCTGCTGCGCCGCATCACGGCCCGCGGCGCAAAGCTGCTGATCGTCGAACTGCGCGACGAGCTGGTGCGCGACGACGGGGTGGTGCGCGTGACCACCGATGCCGGCGAACTTGCCGGCTGCCGCCAGGTGCTGGCCACCGGCACGCTGCTGCTGAACGACTCGCTGGACACGATGCTGGCGGTCTGCCGTGGCGCCGAGCGCCTGTCGCTGGTCGGCCCCAGTGTCGGTGCGCCGCCCGACCCGCTGCTGGCACGCGGTGTCACGCTGCTCGGCGGCAGCTGGGTCGACGACGGGCCGGCGTTCTGCGCGGCGCTGGGCCAGGGCCGGCCGACCAGCGGGTTGCTGCGCAAGACCGCACTGTCGGTGGCCGCTTATCCGGGCTGGGCGGCGCTGCTGGCCTGATGCGCCTCACTTCGCGTTGCCGAAGAACAGCCGCTCGCCGCCAATCCTGTAGTCGGCGATGGCCGCCTGGCCGGCCGGCGACACCACCCAGTCGGCGAAGGCCGTGGCCAGCGGTGTTTTCACATGCGGGTGGCGCTCGGCGTTGACGACCAGCACACCGTACTGGTTGAACAAGCGCTTGTCGCCTTCCACCAGCACGGCCAGCGGGCCGCGGTTCTTGAAGGCCAGCCAGGTGCCGCGGTCGGCCAGCACATAGGCGCCGGTCGACGACGCGATGTTCAGCGCCGGCCCCATGCCGCAGCCGCAGGCCTTGTACGGCGCCGGCGGTGTGCTGGCAGGGTCCAGGCCGGCGATCTTCCACAGCCGCAGTTCCGCGGCATGGGTGCCGCTCTTGTCGCCGCGCGAAACGAAGCCGGCGCCGGCGGCTGCGATCTTCTTCAGCGCTTCGGCGATGTTGTTGCCGCGGGCTTTGGCCGGGTCGTCGGCCGGACCGACGAGCACGAAGTCGTTGTACATGACGTCGCGGCGCGCCCTCGAAAAACCCTCGGCGACGAACTTCTCCTCGGCCGCGGTGTCGTGCACAAACAGCAGGTCGGCGTCGCCCCGGCGTGCCATGTCCAGCGCCTGGCCGGTGCCGACGGCGACGACCTTGACGTCGATGCCGCTGGCCTGCTTGAAGCGCGGCAGCAAATGGCCGAACAGCCCCGACTGCTCGGTGCTGGTGGTCGAGGCCATCACGATGCTGCGGTCCTGCGCCAGCGCGGCGCTGCCGGCCAGCGCCAGCAGCAGAACGGCCAGGCGGCGGCAGATCAGGTCCATGGGAGCTCTCCTTTGAGAAAGGCCGCGGCGGCAGGCGGTGGATGCTGGTGGTCGAAAAAGTCGGAGGTCGGCAGGTCGGCCAGCAGGCGCCCGGCGTCGAGATAGGCCACGCGGCTGCACAGGCGCTTGGCCTGGCCGAGGTTGTGGGTGCTCATCACCAGGGTCACGCCGTCGGCGGCCAGCTGTTCGATCAAGGCCTCGACCTCGCGTTTGGCCGTCGGGTCCAGGCTGGCCGTGGGCTCGTCCAGCAGCAGCAGGTCGGGCTGCAGCGCCCAGGCACGGGCCAGTGCCAGCCGCTGCTGCTGGCCGCCGGACAGC
>JBASTF010000913.1:0-3020 GCA_049274755.1 Rubrivivax sp.
CCTCCAGCGCCGGGCCGATGCCGCGCCCGACCGGCTGCAGGCCGTCGGTGACGCGCAGCGCCACCTGCAGTCCGATGGCCCGGCCAACCTCGATGAGGCGGCGCCCGAGTGACTGCGCGGCCTCTGCGCTGCGGACCTTGGCCGTCGGCCCCACCGGCAGGTCGATCAGCACCTGCGTCGAGCCGGCCGCCGCCTTCTTGGACAGCACGGAGGCGACGAGTTGTCCCTCGCTGTCGAGATCGAGCGGGCGCTCGACACGGATCAGGATGTCGTCGGCCGGGCTCAGCCGGACCGAACCTCCCCAGACGATGCAGGCGCCGGTGCTCTCGACGGTGCGCCGCATCGCGGCGATGTCGAGATCGACCGGGGCCAGCACCTCCATCGTGTCCGCCGTGCCGGCAGGGGACGTGATCGCGCGCGACGAGGTCTTGGGCATCGTCAGGCCACAGGCCGCGACGATGGGCACGACGAGCAGCGTCGTGCGGTTGCCCGGCAGGCCGCCGACGCAATGTTTGTCCACGACCCTGTCGCGGCCCCAGTCCAGCCGTTCCCCCACGTCGATCATCGCCCGCGTCAGCGAGACGGTCTCGTCGAGATCGAGGCGGTCGCCCGCGCAGGCGGTGATGAAGGTGGCCAGGTGCAGGTCGGAATAGCGGCCGGCTGCGATGTCGCCGATGACGGCGCTAAAGGCACCGGCATCGAGGCGGTGGCCGTAGACCTTGGCACGGACATGGCTGAGCGACTCGAGGACCGGCGCGTGGCTGACGGTGAGCCACTCGCCCGGCTGCGGACGAAGTGAAGTCCATGCCGCCTCGGACAGGCCCGCGATGCCATGTCCGAGCCAGGGGCCGTCCACGACGCTGAGCGTGGCCACGATGCTTCCCGAGCGCGCCGTGAGCTGGACACGTGCCTGTGTCGTGAAACCCTCGGAACGGCAGACCGCGCAATCGCGCCGCATGTAGACGACCGGCTCCTGGTAGGTGTCGATGCCGGTGCGCCAGGCACGCAGCGTTTCGTCGGCGCCCGCACCGTGCGCGGGCGTCGAGTCCGTGCCCATGTTCACGCTCATGCCAGTTCCACCGTTTCCAGGTAGTCGGGCACGCGGCAGGGCCAGCCCAGTTCGTGCTCGATGCGCGAGCGCATCGCGTCGGCCGCTGCCGGTTCGCCGTGGGTGATGAAGGTCTGCGTCGGCGGCGCGTCGAAGCCGCGCAGCCACTGCAGGATCTCGCCGGCGTCTGCATGAGCGGACAGGCTGTCCAGCGCCGCCACCTCGGCATGGATCGGCACGTCCTCGCCGTGGATGCGCACGGAGGCGGCACCCTGCAGGATGGCGGCGCCGCGCGTGCCGCCGGCCTGGTAGCCCGCGAACAGGATCGTGTTGCGGCGGTCCGGCGCGAAGGCCTTGAGATGGTGGACGACGCGACCGCCGGTGGCCATGCCGCTGGCCGAGATGATGACCATCGGGCCGCGCCTCGCACTCAGTGCGCGCGAGTCGTCGGGCTTGTTGACGATCGTCGCCGCATGGCACATGGCATCGCACTGCTCGGGGCTCAGCCGGTGCTCGGTACGGTGCGCGTGGTAGATGCGCGTCGCGTCGGTGGCCATCGGGCTGTCGAGATAGACCGGCAGGTGGTGGATGACGCCGCGCTGCTTGAGCAGGTGGATGCAGTACATCAGGTTCTGCGCCCGCCCCACGGCGAACGCCGGGATCACGACGACCCCGCCGCGGGCCGCCGTCCGGTTGATGACCTCACCGAGCTTCGTCAGGGGATCGCTCGCCTCGTGCTGGCGATCGCCGTAGGTCGATTCGACCACCGCGTAGTCGGCCCCGGGCACGCGCGTAGGCGCAGCCAGCACCAGGTCGTTCGGGCGCCCGATGTCGCCGGAGAACAGGATCGAACGCCGTCCGTCGTCGATCTTCACGAAGGCAGAGCCGAGCATGTGTCCCGATGGATCCAGGCGCGCCTGCAGCCCGGGCACCGGGCTCCATGACGTGCCGTAGGGCCGCGGCACGAACTGCTTCAGGCAGCGTTCGGCGTCCTCGCGGGTGTACAGCGGCAGGGCCGGCTTGTGCTTGGAGTAGCCGCGCCGGTTGGCGTACTCGGCTTCCTCCTCCTGCAGGTGGCCGCTGTCGGGCAGCAGGATGCGACAGAGCTCGTGGGTCGCCTCCGTGCAATAGACCTTGCCCTTGAAACCCTGCCGCGCGAGCAGCGGCACGTAGCCGCTGTGGTCGATGTGGGCATGCGTCAGCACGATCGCGTCGATGCCGGCGGCCGGCACGGGCATCGGTGCCCAGTTGCGCAGCCGCAGTTGCTTGTAGCCCTGGAAGAGGCCGCAGTCGACGAGCAGCGTCGCGCCCTCATGGCGCAGCAGGTACTTCGAGCCGGTGACGGTGCCGGTGGCGCCGAGGAATTGCAGTTGCATGGAGTCCTCTTGGGGTGTGTGTTCAGAGCAGGAGCGGGGCGTCGGGCAACTCGTTGCGATCGCCGGGCGCGAGCGGGAAATGGCGCGCCACCAACTGCGTGACGGCCTCGATGCCCTGGACGGCGCCGCAGCCGAAGTCGCCGGCGCCGAAGTGCGTTTCCATGCCGCGGCAGATCACGGACCAGGCCTCGGCGCCGGCCTTGGCATGGATGCCCCGGTCGGCGACGATCTCGACCCGCCGGTCCGCCAGCAGCACGTAGATCAGCACGCCGGTGTTGTGCTCGGTGTCCCAGACGTGCAGTCGTGCGAAGAGCTCGATGGCGCGTTCGCGCGCCGTCTGGCCGCGCAGCAGCGGCAGGCCGTCGAGCGAGCCTTCGGCGACGAACCGGATCTCTGCTGCATGGGTGGCCTCGCTCGCGGCGATCGCCTGCTCGATCGACCGCAGCGCAGAGGCGGGGAAGGCGCGGCGCACGCGCGCCGAGGTCGTCGCGAGGTGGCGCAGGAGTCTGGCGAGATCCATCGTCACCACCGACCGGAGGCACCGCCTCCGCCAAAACCGCCGCCACCGCCGCCGAACCCGCCGCCGCCACCGAACC
>JBASTF010000914.1:0-4629 GCA_049274755.1 Rubrivivax sp.
CGCCGCGCTCGCGGCTTCACTCGCCTGTCCACCATCAAGACCGTCATCTTCCTGATCGCGGGCAAGTTGAACTTCCAGGCAATCAACCCTCATGCTGGGCAACCCACTTGAAATTCAATAGAGCCACATCATCGAGCAGGTCGGCGTCACCTGCGTGATGGTCACGCACGACCAGGAAGAGGCGATGACGATGGCCAGCCGCATCGCCATCATGAGCGAAGGCCGTTTCCTGCAGGTGGGCGCGCCGGGCGAGATCTACGAAACGCCGGCCAGCCGCTTCGTTGCCGACTTCATCGGCAACGTCAACCTGATGGACGGCACGCTGGCGGTCGACGAGCCCGACCACGTGGTCATCGATTGCGCCGACTGCAGACACTACGTGGGCCACGGCATCACCGGCACCGAAGGCATGCCGGTGACGGTGGCGCTGCGGCCGGAGAAGATCCACCTGTCGCGCGACGAGCCGCAGGGCGATCTGGCCGGCTTCAACAGCACACGCGGGCGCATCAAGGAGATGGCCTACTTCGGCAGCTTCACGGTGTTCCACCTGGTGCTGGCCAGCGGCGCGCTGCTGAAGGTGAGCCTGGCCAACACACAGCGCCACCGTGACGACGAACTCACCTGGGGCGACGAGGTCTGGGCGCACTGGTCGCCTTCGGCCCATGTCGTGCTGACGCAATGACGGCCACTTCGCTGCGCGCCTGGTTCAGCGGCCGCCGCGTCGTCATCGCGCTGCCCTTCCTGTTCCTGCTGGTCTTTTTCCTCTTCCCCTTCCTCATCGTCGGCAAGATCAGCGTCTCCGAGATGGAGACGGTGGCCTTCAAGGACTTGTTCAGCTTCGCCGACGGGGTGGTGGCGCTGAAGATCAAGATCTCGAACTACCTGTTCATCGCCGAGGACAGCCTCTACTTCAAGACCTACCTCAGCAGCGTGCAGTACGCGGCGGCAACCACCGCGCTGTGCCTGTTCATCGGCTACCCCTTTGCCTACTTCATGGCGCGGGCAAAAAACACCGTGCAGCCGGCGCTGCTGATGCTGGTGATGCTGCCGTTCTGGACCTCGTTCCTGCTGCGTGTCTACGCCTGGAAGGGCCTGCTCAGCGACAACGGCTTCGTCGCCAACATCGTCATCGGCAGCGGGCTCGACCAGTTGCTGGCCGCGGTGGGGCTGATCCCGGCGCCGGGCAAGCTGATGAACACGCCGTTTTCGCTGATCCTGGGCATGACCTACACCTACCTGCCCTTCATGGTGCTGCCGCTGTACGCCAACCTGGCGAAGATGGACCTGCGGCTGTTGGAAGCGGCGGCCGACCTCGGCGCCACACCCTGGGTGGCGTTCTGGAAGATCACGGTGCCGCTGTCCAAGGCCGGCATCATCGCCGGCGCGATGCTGGTCTTCATTCCCTGCGTCGGCGAATACGTCATCCCCGAACTGCTGGGCGGGCCCGAGACGCTGATGATCGGCCGCGTCATCTGGGACGAGTTCTTCTCGAACAACGACTGGCCGATGGCCTCGACGGTGGCCGTGGTGATGATTCTGTTGATCATCGTGCCGCTGGCCATCTTCAACAAATACCAGGCCGAAGCCCAGGAGCAGCGGAAGTGAAGGCGTCCCGCTTCAACCTCTGGTTCGGCCGCGCCTGGCTGACGGCGGGTTATGTCTTCCTGTTCCTGCCCATCGTCGCGCTGGTCGTCTATTCGTTCAACGACTCGCCGCTTCCCAACCAGTGGCGCGGCTTCACGCTGAAGTGGTATGCGGCGCTGGCGGGCGACGGCGAGATCGTCGCCGGCCTCTGGCTGAGCCTGAAGATCGCCTTTCTCACCGCCTGCGGCTCGGTGGTGATGGGCACACTCGCGGCCTTCGTGCTGGTGAAGTACAAACGCTTCGGTGGCCGCACGCTGTTCTCGGGCATGGTCACGGCGCCGCTGGTGATGCCCGAGGTCGTCGTCGGCCTGTCGCTGCTGCTGATGCTGGTCAGCGTGCAGCGCGCCCTGGGTTTCCCGGAACGCGGTCTGATGACGATCTGGCTCGGCCATCTGCTGCTGGGCATGGCCTACGCCACCGTCGTCGTGCAGGCGCGGCTGCAGGAACTGAATCCGCAGCTCGAAGAAGCGGCGATGGACCTCGGCGCCCGGCCGCACCAGGTGTTCTGGCTGGTGACGCTGCCGATGATCGCGCAGTCGCTGGCCTCGGCCTGGCTGCTGACGTTCACGATTTCGCTCGACGACGTGGTGTTGTCGAACTTCCTGTCCGGCCCCGGCGCCACGACGATGCCGCTGGTCATCTTCTCGCGTGCCAAGCTGGGGCTGAACCCCAGCGTCAACGCCATCGCGGCCATCACCGTGGCCGTGGTGGCCGTGGGTGTGCTGGTGGCCAGCTACCTGATTGCACGCGCCGAACGCCAGCGCACGCTGGACCTGGCCGCAGCCAACCGCGCCTGAACAGAACTGCATTCCAGAGAGGAGAGAACCCCGATGAAAGCCCTCCGCCCCACCCTGCTCGCCCTGGCCGCTGCCGCGGTTGCTGCCACTGCCTTCCCGGCGGCGGCGCAGAGCAACGACGAACTGCTGAAGGAGCTGCGTGCACTGCGCGACAAGGTCAACGAACTGGAGAAGAAGCTCGCTGCGCCGGCGGCTGCCGCACCGGCCGCCGGCCAGTGGGGCATGACGCCCGAACAGGCCAGGGAACTGAACCGCATTGCCGTGAAGACCGAGGCGTTGCAGGACAACTTCGCCGACCAGGGTTTCAAGGGCCTGAAGATCACCGGCCAGATGGACCCCACCTACATCTGGAACAAGGCGCAGGACAACGCCAGCTTCGTGTTCCTGAACAACGGCGGGGCACGCTACACCTACGACAACAGCTTCTTCGGCATGGCGGTGATCGACTTTGCCAAGGAAACCGAAAGCGGCACGCTGTGGAAGCTGACGCTGGCGCCGGAACGTGGCACCGGTGCGCTGATCAACGGCGGCTCCATCGTGCACGAGGCCTCGGTCTCGATCCCGCTGGGCGACCTGCAGACGCGGCTGTGGCTGGGCCAGATCCCGGACTGGACCGGCTACGAGGTCATCCTGCCGGCCGGCAACAAGCTGATCACGCACAACCTGTTGTTCGACTTCATGGCGCCCACGGCCTACACCGGCGCTGTGCTCGACATGAAGCGCGGCAAGTGGTGGAGCCGCATCGGCCTGGTCAACCTGAACACCGCGCGCCAGACCCCGGGCAACAAGCAGCCGGTGCTGATCTACCGCGTGGACTACAGCAAGGGCGAGTTCGACGGCTTCGGCTTCACCGGCCTGCACGGCAAGGGGCCAAACTACGCGGCCGACGGTACGTACCTGGCCGACCCGCTGGATCCGACCAGCGCAACGGGCTTCGACAGTGCCGGCAAGAACACCGCGCTGCAACTGCTGGAGTTCGACGCGTACTACATCCGCGGCGACTGGTCGCTGTTCGGCCAGGTCAGCTACGGCCAGCAAAAGGGCGCCGCCATCTTCAACAGCGACGGCCAGCTGCGCGACGCGAAGTGGTGGGGCCTGTCGACCCTGATCGGCTACAAGTTCACGCCGCGCCTGGAAGGTGTGCTGCGTGCCGACTACGTGGACAACAAGAAAAACGGCGGCGGCCTGCTGGGTTACAGCTACGACGACGGCATCAACGGCATCGGCCGCGGCCTGCTGGCCGACGGCAGTTATGCCAAGGGCGACGCCACCGGCGCCAACCGCTACGCGCTGTCCTTCGGCCTGAACTACCGCTTCGACGAAACCGCCACGTTCAAGCTCGAGTACCGCTGGGACGGCAGCGACCAGCCGGTGTTCGTGCAGGCCAGGGACATGAGCTACAGGAAGAGCAACCACCTGCTCGGCGCCTCGATGGTCGTCAGCTTCTAGTTTTACTGTGTCAAAACCGTAGCCTTGCGTTTGCGCGCAGACAGCACGGACACCGCGGTAGCGTCTTGAGCAAGGCTGCGGTTGTGACACAGTAAGGCTAGCCGGCTGTTTCCGCGTAGATGAGCTGTACGCCCATGAGGAGGCTGTTGAGCCTGTCGTGGGGGTGCTGATCGACTTCGGCCGCATGGGGAGGTGGGAGGTGCAAGGCTGCTTCGACGGCGGCAGCATGACCAGCGACGCTGGGGTGATGCTGTTGTCGGCCACCGATCGCCGGCTGAGGCTGACGGCCACGGCGGCACGCTGCATTGCCGACCCGCGCACCTACAAGCAACTCGGTGTCCGCGTCGCGCGCGTCATGACCGGCAACGGCTCGGCCTCAAACACATCCGCACTCGGCTCTACACGCCACGCACCAACGGCAAGGTAGAGCGCTTCATCCAGACGCTGCTGCGTGAGTGGGCCTACGCCTACGTCTGCCCAAGCTCAAACCACCGAACCGCTGAACTCGGACCCTGGATGCATCACTACAACTGCCAGCGGCCACACTCCGCCGTTGCCCATCTTCCTCCCATCGCTCGCCTTGGCTTCGATGGGAACAACGTGTTGAGAAACAGCTAGTGTCCTGTCCCGTTAATTTCTGGCATTAATCGTGCATGCCATTGCGGCATCTTGGGAACGGAGATGCCGCGATGAGAACGGGCAGACCGAAGGTCGAGTTGCTGCTGACGGATGAGGAGCG
>JBASTF010000915.1:0-5452 GCA_049274755.1 Rubrivivax sp.
ATCTCGCGCAGGCCCCAGGGCTGGTCGGTCGGCGGCAGCAGCACCGTGACGCCGGCGGCCGCCAGCCGCGCATGCAGGCCGTCGATGTCGTGGCCGACATGCAGCCGCGTTTCGCCGCAGGGCACGATGGGTGCGTCGCCGTGCGACAAGTGGATGTAGACCGGCTGGCCCCAGCTGCCGTCGCCGGCATGCACACGGCCGTACTCAGGCGGTTCGCCGATCAGGAAGTCGGTGCGAAAGCCCAGGTGGGTGCAGAACCAGGCGGCGGCCGCCGCCACGTCGGGCACCGGCAGCACCGGCTGCACGCCGTGGATCTGGTATTGCCGCGCGACGCCGTTGTCCATCGTGTTGTCCATCGGGTTCATGCTGCCCGGGCCATCGGGCCGGTGCGCCAGCGCTGCAGCAGCGTGTCCCACTTCGGCCGCACGGCGGCAAGGTGGCGTGCCTTCACATGGCCGTAGCCGCGGATGTCTTCCGGCAGTCGTGCGATCTCCAGCGCCAGCGCCAGCGTGTCGGCGTTCAGGCCGCGCAGCAGCTCGTCGATGGTGTCGCGGTACTGCTGGACCAGGGCCCGCTCCATGCGGCGTTCCTCGCTGCGGCCGAAGAGGTCCAGCGCCGTGCCGCGCAAGCCCTTCATCTTCGCCAGCAGCGGGAAGGCCAGGCTGCGCACCCAGGGGCCGAAGGGCTGTTTCACCAGCTCGCCCTTGTCGTTGGTTTTTGCGATGCCGGGCGGCGCCAGGTGGTGCACCAGCTTGTAGTCACCTTCGAACATGCCGGCGATCCTGGCCGTGAAGGCCGGGGCTGTGTGCAGGCGCGCCACCTCGTACTCGTCCTTGTAGGCCATCAGCTTGAACAGATAGCGTGCCACGGCCTCGGCCAGCTTGGTGCTGCCCAGCGGCTGCTCGGCGCTGCGCACCCGGTCGACGACGGCCCGGTACTGCGCGGCATAGGCCGCGTCCTGGTAGCCGGTGAGGAACTCGACACGTGTTTTCAGCATCTCGTCGAGCGAGGGCTTCTTCACGAACCGGAGCACCTGCTGCGCGGCGAACAAGGCCTGCACCGCGGCCAAGTCGTGTGCGCAGCGCCGGCCCCATTCGAAAGCCGCCTTGTTGTTGTCGACCTGCACGCCGTTCAGTTCGATCGCACGCATCAGCGAGGCGTGGTTCAGCGGGATGCGGCCCTGCTGCCAGGCGTAGCCCAGCATCAGCGGGTTCGTGTAGATGCTGTCGCCCAGCAGCTGCGAGGCCACTTGTTCGGCATCGAAGGCGCCGACCAGGCTGTCGCCGACGCTGGCCCGCAGCGCGGTTTCGCAGTTGCTGCCCGGCGCCTGCCAGTCGGGGTTCTTCACGAAGGCGGCGGTCGGCGTGCCGTGTGTGTTCAGCGCGATGAAGCTGCGGCCGGGCTGCATCACCGTCAGCGTGTACTTCGAGGCGCCGACGATGCTGTCGCAGGCGATCACGAGATCGGCTTTCGCGGTGTCGACCTTGGTCGTGTGGATGGCCTCGGGCCGGTTCGCGATCTGGATGTGGCTCCAGGTGGCGCCGCCCTTTTGCGCCAGGCCGCCGGCGTCCTGCGTGACCACGCCCTTGCCTTCCATGTGCGCCGCCATGCCCAGCAACTGGCCGATGGTGATGACGCCGGTGCCGCCGACACCGGCGACGACGATGCCCCAGGCCTGCTCGGCCAGCGGCAGCGTGGGTTCGGGAATCGGCGCCAGGCCGTCCAGCGAGCCCTTCTTCTCCTGCTTCGGCTTCTTCAGCGTGCCGCCTTCGACCGTCACGAAACTCGGGCAGAAGCCCTTGGTGCAGCTGTAGTCGAGGTTGCAGCTGTTCTGGTTGATGCGGCGCTTGCGGCCGAATTCGGTTTCCACCGGCTCGACGCTGAGGCAGTTGCTTTGCACGCTGCAGTCGCCGCAGCCTTCGCAGACCAGCTCGTTGATGACCACACGCTTGTCCGGCGTCGCCAGCTTGCCGCGTTTGCGGCGGCGGCGCTTTTCGGTGGCGCAGGTCTGGTCGTAGATGATGGCCGTCGTGCCCTCGATCTCGCGGAACTCGCGCTGGATGCGGTCGAGCTCGTCGCGGTGGTGCACGGTGACACCGGGCTCCAGCACCACGCCCTGGTACTTCTCGGGCTGGTCGGTGACGATGACCAGCTTCTTCACGCCTTCGGACAGCAGGCTCTTGTGGATCTGCAGCACCGAATGGCCCTCGGGCCGTTCGCCGACCTGCTGGCCGCCGGTCATCGCCACCGCGTCGTTGTAGAGCAGCTTGTAGGTGATGTTGACACCCGAGGCGATGCTCTGCCGGATGGCGAGGATGCCGCTGTGGAAGTAGGTGCCGTCGCCGAGGTTGGCGAAGATGTGTTTGTCGCTGGTGAACGGGGCCTGGCCGGTCCAGGGCACACCTTCGCCGCCCATCTGCGTGAAGGTGCTGGTGCTGCGGTCCATCCACACCGCCATGTAGTGGCAGCCGATGCCGGCCACCGCGCGTGAACCTTCGGGCACACGGGTGCTGGTGTTGTGCGGGCAGCCGCTGCAGAACCAGGGCGCGCGGTCGCCGGTGTCGATCTTCAGCTCGTTCAGCTGGCGTTCACGCGCTTCGACGATGGCCAGGCGCTGGTCCATGCGCGCGGCGATGTCGGCCGACACGCCCAGCTTCTTCAGGCGCTTGGCAATTGCCTTTGCGATGATGGCCGGCGTCAGGTCGGCCTTGGCGCGCAGCAGCCAGTTGTCGCTGGGGTTGGGCATGCTCCACTCGCCGCCGCTGTGGTCGCCTTCGGGTTCGTCGAACTTGCCCAGCACGTTGGGGCGCACGTCGGCGCGCCAGTTGTAGAGCTCTTCCTTCAGCTGGTATTCGATGACCTGGCGCTTCTCTTCGACGACCAGGATCTCCTGCAGCCCTTGCGCGAAGTCGCGTGTGATCGTCGCTTCCAGCGGCCACACGACGTTGACCTTGTGCAGGCGCACGCCGATGGCGCGGCAGGTGTCGTCGTCCAGGCCCAGGTCGGCCAGCGCCTGGCGTGTGTCGTTGAAGGCCTTGCCGCTGGCGATGATGCCGAAGCGGTCGTTCGCGCTTTCGACGACGTTGTGGTTCAGCCTGTTGGCGCGGATGTAGGCCAGCGCGGCGTACCACTTGTAGTCCATCAGCCGCGCTTCCTGCTCCAGCGGCGCATCGGGCCAGCGGATGTGCAGGCCGCCCGGCGGCATCTGGAAATCCTCGGGCAGCAGGATCTTCACGCGGTCGGGGTCGACGCTGACCGAGGCCGAGCTTTCGACGACCTCCTGGATCGTCTTCATGCCGCTCCACACGCCCGAGAAGCGGCTCATCGCAAACGCGTGCAGCCCCATGTCCAGGATGTCCTGCACGTTGCTGGGGAAAAACACCGGCAGGCCGCAGGCCTTGAAGATGTGGTCGCTCTGGTGCGCGGCCGTGCTGCTCTTCGACACATGGTCGTCGCCGGCGATGGCGATGACACCGCCGTGTCTGGCGGTGCCGGCCATGTTGGCGTGTTTGAACACGTCGGAGCAGCGGTCCACGCCCGGGCCCTTGCCGTACCAGATGCCGAACACGCCGTCGAACTTCTTGGTCTGCGGGTACAGGTCCAGCTGCTGCGTGCCCCAGACAGCCGTGGCACCCAGCTCTTCGTTGACACCCGGCTGGAACACGATGTGCTGCGCCTGCAGGTGCTTCTTGGCCGCCCACAGCGCCTGGTCGTAGCCGCCCAGCGGGCTGCCGCGGTAGCCGCTGATGAAGCCGGCGGTGTTGAGGCCGGCACGTGCATCACGCTGGCGCTGCAGCATCGGCAGGCGCACCAGGGCCTGCACGCCGCTCATGAAGGCCCGGCCCGATTCGAGCGCGTACTTGTCGTCCAGCGAGACCGACTCGAGGGTCTTGCGGACGGCTTCCGGTAGCGGTGCATTCATGCGGTGCTGACTCCTGGCTGGCAGCCGGGCAGTTTAGGGTTGGTGCCCCCGTATGTCTTTTCTTTTGATGCCCGTTCTGCGATGCTCCACGCAACGAATATTCTGTCAAGCGCTTGGAGAAGAAAGAATGGCGCCAAAAAAGCAGGAACCAGGGAAAACCCCTCAGGCGCCGGCCGACACCGCCGACCAGCACGGTGCCGGGCTGGACCGCTACGACATCGCCATCCTCGGCGAGCTGCAGCAAGACGCACGCCTGTCCAACACCGAGCTGGCGGCGCGCATCGGCCTGTCGGCCGCGCCCACCTGGCGGCGCGTGAAGTGGCTGGAGCAGCAGGGTTACATCACCGGGTATCGGGCGGAAATAGACCGCCGCAAGATCGGCCTCGGTGTGCTGGCCTTTGTGCGTGTGGACGCCGAACGCAACAACGCCGAGGCGACACGGGTGCTGGAAGAGAAGATCCGCAGCCTGCCCGAGGTCGTGGCCTGCCACTACATCAGCGGCGCCGGCACCTTCGAGCTGCATGTGATGGCCACCGATCTCGACGCCTTTTCGCGCTGGAGCATGCAGACGCTGTTCACGCTGCCCAACGTCAAGGACCTGCACACCAGCTTCTCGCTGGGCGAGGTGAAGGCCGGCGCGGCGTTGCCTTTGTCGCACCTGGCGCCGGCACGCTGAGCCTGGCGCCTCAAGGCGCCGTGGCCGGCGGTCGATAGCGGCTCACCATGGCCGCAAGCCCGATTGCCCTGCTGCGCCGCTGGCTCGTCGGTGACGACGCCCGCCAGCAGCTGCGTGTGTCGCAGTCGCTGCTGGCCCTGGTGGTCTACCTCGTCTTTGCCGCGGTGCAGCATGTCGAAGTGCTGCTGGGCATGGTCGACGCCGAGGCTTCGTGGCGGCTCAGCGTCTTCACCGTCGGCGGCGGCTTGGTCTTCTACCTGCTGGTGCGCAGCGGCCTGAACCGCCACCTGGTGCACGACCGCGCGCTGACGCTGCCGCAGTCGCTGTGGGCCATGGTGGCGGTGGCCTGGTCCTACGCCATCACCGGGCCGGCGCGCGGCGCGGTGATCCTGATCATGACGCTGATCATCCTGTTCGGCATGTTCACGCTGACGCCGGCGAAGTCGCGGCTGCAGGCCGCCACGGCCTTTGTGCTGCTGGGCGGCGTGATGGTCTGGAAGGCCGTCACCGACCCCGTGAACTACGACCCGCGTGTCGAAGGCATGCACCTGGTGTTCGCCGGCATCGTCATCGCCGCGGTGTCGGTGCTGTCGGTGCGCATCGGCCGCTTGCGCGAGCGGCTGGAGCAGCAGCGCAGTGACCTCACGCAGGCCCTGGCGCGCATCCAGGCCCTGGCCACGCACGACGAACTGACAGGCCTGCCGAACCGCCGTTCGGCCGTCGAGCGCCTGCAGCAGGCCCTGCGCGACGCCGCCCGGTCGCAGCCGCGCATGACGGTGGCGCTGCTGGACCTGGACCATTTCAAGCGCATCAACGACCGCTTCGGCCATGCCGCCGGCGACCAGGTGCTGCGC
>JBASTF010000916.1:0-2122 GCA_049274755.1 Rubrivivax sp.
TCCGCACCCGCTTCCCGCCCGAGCCCAACGGCTACCTGCACGTCGGCCACGCCAAGAGCATCTGCCTGAACTTCGGCCTGGCGCGCGACTACGGCGGGGTCTGCCACCTGCGTTTCGACGACACCAACCCGGAAAAGGAAGAGCAGGAGTACGTCGACGCCATCATCGAGGCCGTGCACTGGCTGGGCTTCGACTGGCAGGCCAACGGCAGCAGCCACCTGTACTGGGCCAGCGACTACTTCGACTTCATGTACCGCGCCGCCGAGGCCCTGGTGCAGGCCGGGCTGGCCTACGTCGACGAACAAAGCGCCGAAGAGATGCGCGAGCGCCGCGGCGACTTCACGACCCCCGGCAGCGACAGCCCCTTCCGCAGCCGCACGCCGGCCGAGAACCTGGCGCGGCTGCGCGAGATGCGCGACGGCCAGCATGCCGACGGCGCGATGGTGCTGCGCGCGAAGATCGACATGGCGTCGCCGAACATCAACCTGCGCGACCCGACGCTGTACCGCATCAAACACGCCACGCACCACAACACCGGCGACCGCTGGTGCATCTACCCGATGTACACCTACGCGCACCCGATCGAGGACGCGCTGGAGAACATCACCCACAGCATCTGCACGCTGGAATTCGAAGACCAGCGCCCGTTTTACGACTGGCTGCTGGACAACCTGGCCACGCTGGGCCTGCTGGCACGGCCGACGCCGCGCCAGCACGAGTTCGGCCGCCTGAACCTCAGCTACGTCATCACCAGCAAGCGCAAGCTGCGTGCGCTGGTGGACGAAAAGATCGTCGACGGCTGGGACGACCCGCGCATGCCCACGCTGTTCGGCATGCGCCGCCGCGGCTACACGCCGGAGAGCATCCGCGCGATGGCCGACGGCACCGGCGCCAGCAAGACCAACATCTGGCTGGACTACAGCGTGCTCGAGGGCTACCTGCGCGACGACCTGGAAGGCAAGGCCGGGCGTGCGATGGCCGTCATCGACCCGGTGAAGCTGAAGCTGACGAACTGGGACAGCGTCTACGCCGCCGGCCACGTCGAAGCCTGCCAGGCGCCGGCACACCCGCAGCGGCCCGAACTCGGCAGCCGCAGTTTCGGCCTGGGCGCCGAGGTCTGGATCGAACGCGACGACTTTGCCGAGGTGCCGGCCAAGGGCTTTTTCCGCCTGTTCCCCGGCAACAAGGTGCGGCTGAAATACGGCCTCGTCGTCGAATGCACCGGCTGCGAAAAAAACGCCGCCGGCAACGTCACCGCCGTGCTGGCCACCGTGGTGCCCGACACACGCAGCGGCACGCCGGGTGCCGATGCGGTGAAGGTCAAGGGCACGATCACCTGGGTCGGTGTGCAGGACGCGGTGGCCGCCAGGTTCCGCCTCTACGACCGGCTGTTCGTCGAAGCCCAGCCCGACAGCGGCGGCCGCGACTTCCGCGACGCGCTGAACCCGCACAGCATGCGTGTCGTGCAGGGGTTTGTCGAACCTGCGCTGGCCGGCGCCGCCGCCGAACAGCGCTGGCAGTTCGAGCGCCACGGCTACTTCGTCGCCGACCGCAAGCTGCACCGGCCGGAGGCGCCGGTGTTCAACCGCATCACCACCCTGAAGGACAGCTGGGGCAAGTGAGCCCCGGCTGGAACGACACAGAAGGTTTCCCACGATGAAGAAGACGATCGCCGTTGCCGCCCTGGCGCTGGCCCTGCCGCTGGCGGCGCTGGCCCAGACCGACAAGACCACGCCCTCGGGCCTGGGCTACCGCGTGCTGAAGGAAGGCACGGGCCCCAGCCCGCAGGCCACCGACACGGTGCGGGTGCACTACAAGGGCATGTTCATGGACGGCAAGGAGTTCGACAGCTCCTACTCGCGTGGCCAGCCCACCGAGTTCCCGCTGAACCGCGTGATCAAGTGCTGGACCGAAGGTGTGGGCCTGATGAAGGTCGGCGGCAAGGCCAAGCTGACCTGCCCGCCCGCCATCGCCTACGGCGAACGTGGTGCCGGCGGCGTGATCCCGCCGAACGCGACGCTGCAGTTCGAGGTCGAACTGCTGGGCATCGTCAAGTAGGTTCAGGCCGCGGCGGGGCGGCCGGACAGCCGCCGCGCCAGCAGCACCGCGCCCAGCACCAGGG
>JBASTF010000917.1:0-1526 GCA_049274755.1 Rubrivivax sp.
AAAAACCGCCTCACGGCGGTTTTTGATTTATAATAGTTTGTTTGTTTCCCTATCAAGCACTTGATTAACTATCCTGTCGGCGTCGGTGTTTTCTTCTCTTCTGACATGTCCAAAAGAAACCGAACCGAAATCTGACTTGAGATTCCAGACCTCAACAAAATAGTTCTGGAGGTTTTTCCCTTTGATTTTGTATTCCCCGTTCAGTTGTCTTTCAATAAGTTCGCTGTCAATAATTATCTTAACATCACTCGTTTTTGACTCCACAGAGCCAATCAAATGCTTTAACTTTTTCAAAGCAAATATTACCGCCTTGTATTCGGCTTCGTTATTGGTGGCCTCGCCAATATATTCACCATACTCCTTCTTCCCCGTAGGCCCCTCTATCATTACGCCAATAGCCGCAGGTCCGGGATTGCCTCTGGCTCCGCCGTCGGTATGAATTGTTATTTTATTTTTTTCCATGGAAGTTTTGAAAAACTTTCTATATAAAAACCGGCTGCTTTTTTGTGGCCACCCCCTCCGAACTTGGCCGCAATCTCGGACACATCAACCGTACCGTCTGATCTTAAAGAAACATGGATCCTGCCGTCATTTTCCTCTCCCCATATGATACCTATGGGCGGAAATTTTTCCGCAAGCACATTTCCTATCTCTGAGTGAAAAGCTCGCGAGTTTACCGCATACGCTTTAAAACCTTCGAAGATTACCGGCAGGGCGTGAACAGATATTAATCTTTCGACCGTTTTGTTTCTGTATTTTAATAACAACTTGCCCATTTCTATATACTCCTCGCATTTAGCGGGACTTTCAAAATCATCGGCCAACTTGTTCCAAACATTGAAGTCAAAATCAAATAGATCGACATACATCCAGAGTTCCTTGGTAAAAGGCAGCTTGAATTTGCCGAGGTCGCTATCCTCAACATGTTCAAGGAGTTTGGGAACTTTTTTTTCGGGATGAAAATATTTCCAGGAAAGAACAGCGCCAGAATGGCTAATATCATACGAATGGTCCGGTACCATCTCCGCGGTTTTCTTATTCGTAATGTGGTGATCTATCGCAACCACTTTTTTATTTCTACCGATAAAGTCCTTGAGATACTGCTCGTCGTATACAAAATCAAGCATATAAATTTCTTTGCCTACAAAGGAATCGTCCGGCGGCGTATCAAGTTTAACTCCGATATATTCCGCTTTGTCCCCCAGTTTCTTCCACGCCGCCCAAGCCGCGCCAAAACCGTCAGTGCAGTTTCCGTGATACAAAACAAGGATATCCTTGGATACGGAGCGTTTATTTTCCCTTTTCTCGATAAGTTTCATTTGTAATATTCCAACGCCTCCAGGCCGGGCAATTTTTCTCCCGCCAGGAAAGCCAGCATCGCTCCGCCGCCGGTTGAGACAAAAACTTGCCCTGAGCTCGTCGAAGGGTCAAATTTACCAAGCAAGCCAATTTTATCAATAGCCGAGATAGTGTCTCCTCCGCCAACTATTTTCATAGCCGGTGACCCGATAATTGCTTGGGCGATT
>JBASTF010000918.1:0-2854 GCA_049274755.1 Rubrivivax sp.
GTCAGGGTGCGCCTGCGACCAGCCACAGGCGCGCGATGTCGGCGACGCCGTCGTTGCCCTTCACGCCGCGCAGCGTCTGCGTGGCGGCGCCCTTGGCCTTGGCCGACTGCAGCTGGGCCATGCCCAGGCGCAGCTTGGCGTCTTCAGGGCGCTTCAGGCCGCCCTTCGCAATGCCTTTCTCGATCAGGCCGATGCCCTGCTCGACCTCGCCCATCGAGACATAGGCATAACCGACCTTCACGAGGTCGTCGCCGGTCTTTTCGTTGGCAGCTTCGCCGGCCTGGTTGGCGATGGCCGCCTTCTGCTCGCCTTCCTGCTTCACCGCCAGGTCACGCAGGCGCTGGTGGCGTGCCGCTTCCGGGCCGGTGCCCAGTGCACCGCTCTTGAACCCCTGCTCGGCGATGCGCCGCGCTTCGGTGGGCAGGCCGGCCTGCAGCGACAGCTGGGCCATTTCCATGAACTCGTCGGCCTTGCTCAGCGTGCCGGTGGCCAGCTTCAGGCGCATGACGTCGAGCGCAAAACGGTCGGCAAAACCGCTCTTGCGCTGCAGACGGCCCAGGTAGGCCGTCCAGTAGTCCTTCTTCGGGTAGTAGCTCAGCAGCTTCTCGAGTGTGGCGACATAACCGTTGTTGTTGTTCGTGCGCTGCTGCGCGTCGGCCAGGCGCAGCAGGTCGCCTTCTTCGGGCCGGCGGCCGGCCGATTCGGCGGCGGCCACGGCGGCACCCGAGTCCTTGGCGATGGCGCTGTAGTCGCCGCTGGCCGACTGCAGGTAGCTCTGCAGCTGCTTCAGCGATGCGCTGTTGTTGCCGGCCTGCAGCGCCTTGTTCATCCACTCGGTGGCCTTGGCGTTGTTGCGCAGCTGCGCATAAGCCGCGGCCAGCTGCTCGGCGATCTGGCCGAGCTCGGCACCGCTGACCTTGCCGGCCACCGCTTCCAGCGCCTGCACCGCGGTGGCGTTGTCGCCGGCGCGCTGCGCGGCAGCTGCCTTCATGCGGTCGATCGTCAGCTGCTCGGCCGCGGTCTTGTTGCCAACGGCCTCGGCCTCGCGCACCTTGGCCAGGGCTTCCTTGGCCTTGCCGGCCTTCAGCAGTTCACCAGCCTGCTGCAGCGGCTTGCCGACCTCGGCGCGCAGGCCTTGTGCAGTGGCAGCCGTCAACCAGCCGGCCGCCAGCAGGGACAGGGTGAGCGCGCGCAGGGTCGTCTTCATCGTCGTCGTCGCAATCGTGGATTCGCGGTCAGTTCATGAACTGCTCGTTGCCCACGATGCCGATCTTGGTCACGCCCAGGCGCTGTGCGCTGGCCATGATCATCGCAACGACCTTGTAGGTGACGAGCTTGTTCGGGCGCAGGTGCACTTCCGGCTGGTCGGGGATCAGCGCCACCTGGGACAGCCGCGACTCCAGCGTCGCGCGGTCGGGGATGACCTCGCCGTTCCAGCCGATCGTGCCGTCGAAGTCGACGTCGATGCGGATGATCTCCGGCGGTTTGGGCGGCGGCGCGTTTTTCGACGGCACCGGCATGTTCATCTTCACCGCATGCGTCTGGATGGGGATGGTGATGATGAACATGATCAACAGCACCAGCATCACGTCGATCAACGGCGTGGTGTTGATGTCCACCATCACGCCGCCGTCTTCGTCTTCGCTGGACGAGCCTACGTTCATTCCCATGTCTGGATCCTCTTACTTGGCGCCCGAGCCAGCCGGCGGTTCGGTGATGAAGCCGACCTTGAAGATGCCGGCACGCTGGCAGGCGACGACGGTGCGGCCCACGGCCTCGTAGCGCACTTCCGAATCGCCACGGATGTGCACCTCGGGCTGCGGCTCCTTCACCGCCTCGACCTTCAGCCGCGTCACCAGGGCTTCGATGTCGGGCAGCCTCTCGGTTCCCCAGTAGATCTCACCCTCGCGGTTGACCGCCAGCACGATGTTCTCGGGCTTGGTCTGCAAGGGGATGTTCTTCTCCTTGGGCAGTTCGAGCTTGATCGTCTGCGTCACCACCGGGATGGTGATGAGGAAGATGATCAGCAGCACCAGCATCACGTCCACCAGCGGGGTGGTGTTGATGCTGTTGTTGAACTGGTCTTCGCCGTCGTCGGACGCGGCGCCTACGTTCATGCCCATGGCAATGCCTCGCGCAGTGGAATCAGCGCTTGCCCGCGATGAGCACGTTGTGCAGGTCGCCGGCGAAGGCCCTGGTCTGGTCCATCACCGACTTGTTGCGGCGGATCAGCCAGTTGTAGCCCATCACGGCCGGCACGGCGACGAACAGGCCGATGGCCGTCATGATCAGCGCTTCACCGACGGGGCCGGCCACCTTGTCGATCGAGGCCTGGCCCGAGATGCCGATCTTCACCAGGGCGTTGTAGATGCCCCAGACGGTGCCGAACAGGCCGACGAAGGGCGCCGTCGAACCGACGGTGGCCAGGAAGGCCAGGCCGTCCTGCAGGCGGCTTTGCACGCTGCCGACGGCACGGTCGACGCTCATGCTGATCCAGGTGTGCTTGTCGATGGACTCGACCATCGTGCCTTCGTGGTGGTCGCTGGACTTGATGCCTTGCTCGGCGATGTAGCGGAAGGCCGAGCCTTCTTCCAGTGCGCCGACGCCGGCCTTCACCGAGTTGGCCTTCCAGAAGGTTTCGGCCGAGCTGACCGCGCTCTTCATCATCTGGCGCTGCTCGAACAGCTTCGTGAAGATGATGTACCAGCTGCCCATCGACATGATGACCATGATGATCAGCGTGCCGCGGGCCACGAAGTCGCCCTGGCTCCACAGTGCCTTCAGGCCGTAGGGGTTGTCGACGGCTTCTTCGGCGACGGCGCCATGGCCGCCGGCGGCCGGTGCAGGTGCGGGC
>JBASTF010000919.1:0-6674 GCA_049274755.1 Rubrivivax sp.
GACAACCCGCTGCACATCGTCCAGGAAGTCATCGACAACGCCGCCGACGAAGCGCTGGCGGGCTTCGGCCAGCGCATCGCCGTCACGCTGCATGGCGACGGCAGCATCAGCGTCGACGACGACGGCCGCGGCATCCCCGTTGGCCTGCACCCGGAAGAGCAGGTGCCGGTGATCGAGATCGTCTACACGCGGCTGCATGCCGGCGGCAAGTTCGACAAGGGCTCGGGTGGCGCCTACAGCTTCAGCGGCGGCCTGCACGGTGTCGGCGTCAGCGTCACCAACGCACTCGCGAAGCGGCTGCAGGTGACGGTGTGGCGTGAAGGCCAGTGCGCCAGCCTGGCCTTCGGCGGCGGTGACGTCATCGAGCCGCTGGCGCTGCGCAAGCCGGCGGCCGGCGAACGCAAACACGGCACCAGCGTGCGTGTCTGGCCCGATGCCAAGTACTTCGAAAGCGCCGAGCTGCCGCGCCACGAGCTGATGCACCTGCTGCGCAGCAAGGCGGTGCTGATGCCGGGTGTGACCGTCACGCTGACGACCGAGAAGACAGGCGAGGCACAGACCTGGAAGTACGACGCCGGCCTGCGCGACTACCTGATGCAAAGCCTGGTGGCCGACCCGCTGATCCCGCTGTTCGAAGGTGCGCAGTACGCCACCGCCAGCGAAACCGAGAACTTCGCCGAAGGCGAGGGCGCGGCCTGGTGCGTGGCCTTCACCGACGAAGGCAACACGCTGCGCGAAAGCTACGTCAACCTCATTCCCACGGTGGCCGGCGGCACGCACGAAAGTGGCTTGAAGGATGGTTTGTTCGGCGCCATCAAGGGTTTCATCGAACTGCATGCACTGCTGCCCAAGGGCGTGAAGCTGATGCCCGAGGACGTGTTCTCGCGGGCCAGCTTCGTGCTCAGCGCCAAGGTGCTGGACCCGCAGTTCCAGGGCCAGATCAAGGAGCGGCTGAACAGCCGCGACGCGCTGCGCCTGGTCTCCACCTACGTGAAGCCGGCGCTGGAGCTGTGGCTGAACCAGCATGTGGAGCAGGGCCGCAAGCTGGCCGAGCTGGTCATCCGCCAGGCGCAGACGCGCCAGCGTGCCAGCCAGAAGGTCGAGAAGCGCAAGGGCAGCGGCGTGGCCGTGCTGCCGGGCAAGCTGACCGACTGCGAAAGCCGCGACCTCAACCTCAACGAGGTCTTCCTCGTCGAAGGCGACTCGGCCGGCGGCAGCGCCAAGATGGGCCGCGACAAGGAAACCCAGGCCATCCTGCCGCTGCGCGGCAAGGTGCTGAATGCCTGGGAGGTGGAACGCGACCTGCTGTTCAAGAACAACGAGATCCATGACATCGCCGTCGCCGTCGGCGTCGACCCGCATGGCCTGAACGACACGGTGGACTTCAGCGGCCTGCGCTACGGCAAGGTCTGCGTCCTGTCGGATGCCGACGTCGACGGTTCGCACATCCAGGTGTTGCTGCTGACACTGTTTTTCCGCCACTTCCCGCAACTGATCGCACGTGGTCATGTCTACGTGGCGCGGCCACCTCTGTACCGCGTCGATGCCCCGGCACGCGGCAAGCGCCCGGCAGCCAAGATCTACGCGCTGGACGATGGCGAACGCGAGGCCGCGCTGGACAAGCTGCGCAAGGAAGGTGCGAAGGAAGGCAGCTGGACCATCAGCCGCTTCAAGGGTCTGGGCGAGATGAACGCCGAACAGCTGTGGGACACGACGCTGAATCCCGAGACGCGGCGACTGCTCCCCGTCAGTTTTGAAACCATCGGTTTCGAAGCCACCGTCACGGCGCTGAGCAAGTTGATGGGCAAGGGCGAGGCCCAGGCCCGGCGCGACCTGATGGAATTGCGTGGCGACGCCGTCGAGATCGACGTGTAGCGCAAGTTCCCCGCAGCGCTGGGAAATCCCTCGATTGCGGGGGTTGACGCCCTGGGGACTGGTCGAAGAATCGACAGCTTCTAAGTTCGGGAGCTTTCCGATGAAGCGCGTTTCGTCCTCGCTGTCCGCCCTTGCCATTGCGGCGACTGCAGCCCTGCTGGCCGCCCCGCTGGCCGCCCAGGCCCAGCCCCGCGACACAGTCCGTGTCATCGTCGCCTACAAGAGCAGTGCGTCGCCGCTGGTGCGTGCGGCCATCGCCAAGCTGGGCGGCAAGGTCGTCCTGAGCATGGACGACGAGGACGACATGCTGGCCGCCGTCGTGCCGCGCGCTGCCGTCGCCGTGCTGTCGGCGATGAAAAACGTCGACTACGTCGAAGACGACGTGCTGCGCAGCATCGACCGCATCCAGCGCCCGGTGGCCGCCCGCAAGGCCACGCCCGCGTCGGCCACCACCACCGCGCAGACCGTGCCCTACGGCATTCCCATGGTCCAGGCCGACCTGGTGTCGGACGCCAGCGCCGGCAACCGCACCATCTGCGTCATCGACTCGGGCATCAACGCCACGCATGAAGACCTGGCCGGCGTCCCGATGACCGGCAAGAACTTCACCACCTCCGGCAGCTGGAACACCGACGAGAACTCGCATGGCACGCACGTGGCCGGCACGATCGTGGCGCTGAACAACAGCACCGGTGTCGTCGGCGTGCTGCCCTCGGGCACGGTCAAGCTGGCCATCGCCAAGGTGTTCGACGCCACCGGCAGCGCCTCGACCTCGGTCATCAACAAGGCCATCCGCTGGTGCGGCGGCCGTGGCGGCGCCAACGTCGTCAGCATGTCGCTGGGTGGCACGCGTGGTGCACGCAGCGAACAGAAGGCCGTCGAAGCGCTGGCGGCCAAGAACATCCTGGTCATCGCCGCGGCCGGCAACACCGGCGCCCAGGAGTACCACTATCCCGCCAGCTTCCCCAGCGTCGTCAGCGTGGCGGCGCTCGACGAGAACAAGGTCGTGGCCGACTTCTCGACCTTCAACGACGACGTCGAGATCGCCGGGCCGGGTGTCGGCGTGCTGTCGACGGTGCCGGCAGGCAGCCAGACCGGCGCTTCGCTGAGCGTCGGTGCCACGGCCTACACCACGGCTGCGCTGGGCGACTCGCCGCGTGCCTCGGCCAGCGGCCCACTGGCCGACTTCGCCTTCGGCGAAACGCCGGCTCCCGGCACGATGACGGGCAAGGTCTGCCTGATCTCGCGCGGCAACATCGCGTTTGCCGACAAGGCGCTGAACTGCGAAGCCAGCGGCGGCATCGGCGCCATCATCTACAACAACGCCGCCGGCCCCGTGAGCGGCACGCTGAACGCCGCGGCCGTGACGATCCCGGTCGTCGAGGCGCTGCAGAGCGATGGCGCGCTGATGCTGGGCCAACTCGGCCAGACCGCTGCGGTTTCGGTGTTCGGCCTGCCCGACCTGTACGCCGCCTACAGCGGCACGTCGATGGCCACGCCGCACGTCTCGGCCGTGGCCGCGCTGGTCTGGAGCCTGCACACCAGCTGCACGGCTGAGCAGATCCGGACCTCGCTGAACAACAGCGCGCAGGACGTCAACGCCGCCGGCCGCGACTTCTACACCGGCTACGGCCTGGTGCAGGCCAAGGCTGCGCACGACCGCATCACGGCACTGGGCTGCGGCGTCTGAGCGTCTGCTAGGCTCCAGACCTTCCGCGCAGGCCGCCGGTGCCCTCGGGCCCGGCGGCCTTTTTCTTTCCAGGGAGGCTGTTTGCCTGCAGACGCCGTCGCGCCCCGGGTGCATCTGCGCCCGACGATGCTGTCCGACCTGGACTTCGTGCTCTCGGTCGAGACCGACGCACGCAACCTGCCCTTCATCACACCCTGGGAGCGCACGCAGCACGAAGGCGCGGTGCGCTTCCCGGACTTCCGCCACTTCGTCATCGAGCAGGGCCCGCTGTTCGACGCCGCCGGTTTTGTCATCCTGCAGGGCTGCCGCAATCCCCACCGCAGCGTCGAGCTGAAACGCATCGTGCTGCAGCAAAGCCGGCATGGCCAGGGCCTGGGCCGGGCTTGCGTGCGGCTGCTGAAGGCCATGGCCTTCCACGACCTGAAGGCGCACCGCTTCTGGCTCGACGTGAAGGCGCTGAACACGCGGGCGCAGGCCTTGTACGCCAGCGAAGGATTCGTCGAAGAGGGCCGGCTTCGCGAGAGTGTTCGTGTGACCGCCGACGGGGTCGACGGCTACGATTCCCTGATCGTGATGAGCATGCTCGACCGTGAATACCTGGCGCGTGGTGCGCTGGGGCTGGAGGACAGGCCTTGAAGACCTGGTTGTGGCTGGCCGCGCTGCTCGCCGGCAGCGCCGCGCAGGCGACGCAGCAGACCGAGTTCTGGGGCTATGTCGATGGCCATGGTGTGGCCCATGTCGCCTCGCGGCCGTTGGACGCGCGCTACCAGCTCGTGCTCGGCGCCAGCGGCACGAAGGCCGGTTTCCGCGTGCCGGGCAAGACCGACGGTGCTGCGCGCCTGGTCACCTGGCTGGACATCGCGCCCGAGGCCAAGGCCCTGGGCCCCTGGCTGCGCGAAGCCGGGCGTGAACATGGTGTGGACCCCGACCTGCTGAAGGCCGTCATCGCCGTGGAATCGGGCTTCGACGCCCAGGCGGTGTCGCCGCGTGGTGCCATCGGCCTGATGCAGATCACCCCGGTCAGCGGCGACCGCTACGCCACCGACGACGAACGTGCGACACCGGCCGAACAGCGGCTGCGCGACGCCCGCACCAACATCCGCACCGGCGCGCGCATGCTCGCCGACCTGATGCGCCGCCATCCGCGCATCGACCTCGCGCTGGCGGCCTGGAATGCCGGTGAAGGCACGCTGCGCCGCCACGGCGGCGAACTGCCGCCGATCGAGGAGACCCGGGCCCATGTGCACCTGGTGCTCGAGGTCTACTGGGCGCTGTTGCAGCGCAGCCAGGTGCAACGCGCCACGCGGCTGAAAGTGCAGTAGCCTGCGCCCACCCGGCCAGCAGAGCCGGTGTGGAGACACGCGAATGCGCGCGACGATGATGCGGCGGCGCCTGTCGCTGAACGACTTGCTCGAGCGTGCCGGCACGCTGTTCGCCGGCAATGCCGTGGTTTCGCGCCGGCCCGACAAGAGCCTGGTGCACCACAGCTACGGCGAGGTCTACCGCCGCACGCGGGCACTGGCCTCGGCACTGCAGCGCCTGGGGCTGCAACGGGGTGACCGTGTCGCCACGCTGTGCTGGAACCACCACGCGCACCTGGAGTGTTATTTCGGCATTCCGGCTGCTGGCGGCGTGATGCACACGCTGAACCTGCGGCTGTCGCCGGCCGAACTCGGCGCCATCGCCGCCGATGCCGAGGACCGTTTCCTCGTCGTCGACGACGTGCTGCTGCCGTTGCTGCGCCAGGTGCTGCCGCTGCACCGCTTCGAGCGTGTGCTGGTGTTCCCGTTTTCGGGCGCGCCGGTGCCGGCCGGGTTCGACAACTATGAGGCCCTGCTCGCCGCGGCCGACCCCGACGGCTTCGTCTATGCCGAGCACGACGAAAACGACCCGGTCAGCATGTGCTACACCTCAGGCACCACGGGCCGTGCCAAGGGCGTGGTGTATTCGCACCGCAGCACCATCCTGCACACCCTGGTCGGCAACCAGGCCGACTACTGGGGCATGAAAAACACCGACGTGCTGATGCCGGTGGTGCCGATGTTCCATGCCAACGCCTGGGGCACGCCGTATGCGGCGGTGATGATGGGCGTGAAGCTGGTGTTCCCCGGCCCGCACCTGCAGGCCGACGACCTGCTGGACCTGATGCAGATCGAGCCGCCGACGCTGGCCCTGGGGGTGCCGACGATCTGGATGGCACTGATCCAGGCCTACGAACGCAGCCTGGTCGAACAGCCGGGCCGCTGGACACTGCCGCAAGGTCTGCGCAGCCTGGTCGGCGGCGCGGCCGTGCCCGAGGCCCTGATCCGCGCTTTCCACCGCCACGGTGTCTGGCTGCTGCAGGGCTGGGGCATGACCGAGACCTCGCCGCTGGCCACCGTCTCCTACCCGCGTGCCGAACTGCACGGCGCCGGCCCCGACGAACGCTACCGCCGCGCTGCGATGGCCGGTGTGCCGGCGCCGCTGGTCGACCTGCGCATCCGCACCGCCGAAGGCGGCGATGCGGCCTGGGACGGCCAGACCATGGGCGAGATCCAGGTGCGTGGCCCCTTCATCACCGGTGCCTACCACGGTGTGCCGGTGGCCGACGACAAGTTCACGGCCGACGGCTGGCTGCGCACCGGCGATGTCGCGACGCTGGACCCGCTGGGTTTCATGCGCATCACCGACCGCACCAAGGACCTGATCAAGTCCGGCGGCGAGTGGATCAGCTCGGTGGACCTGGAAAACGCGTTGATGGCGCACCCGGCGCTGGCCGAGGCCGCCGTCATCGCGGTGCCCGACGAGAAGTGGAGCGAGCGCCCGCTGGCCGTGCTGGTGTTCAAGCCCGGCCAGCAGGTGGCGCCTGCCGAGCTGAACACGCTGCTGCTGCAAAGCGGCTTCGCGAAATGGCAGCTGCCCGACCGCTACGAAGTCATCGAGGCGCTGCCACGCACCAGCACCGGCAAGTTCTGGAAACTGAAGCTGCGACAGATGTTTCCGCGCTAGGCATGTGGCCCAAGCGACCGCGACGACGACCGCGACGCCGCGCGTGGCCTGGTCTGCAGCCACGAGAACTTCGGCGGCGACCCGGCGCCCGGCAAGCCCAAACGCTGCGAGACCCTGCGCC
>JBASTF010000920.1:0-1669 GCA_049274755.1 Rubrivivax sp.
ATTCACCCAGCCGACCGCCGTGTCCATATCTTCTTTGGTAAATGAACCGCCGATACCGAAGCCGTCAAAATCCATTCCGCCGATTATCTTGGCTGACTCCCGCCGCAAATCCTCAAACCGCCCGCCCTGAACAATCCCAAAAAGCGCCTGCTTCTCGCTTGCCTCCTTGTTCTTCTTGTGCGCCATGAGACTTCTCTCCGCCCAGCGGTGCGTCCGCTCCATCGCTTCTTTCTGATATTCATAAGAGGCGCGCGGCGAAGTGCATTCATCAAAAGCAAAAATCATATCCGCGCCGATGTTGTGCTGTATTTCTATGGAACGTTCCGGCGTGAATTTATGCTTGCTTCCGTTAAACGGCGATTTGAAAGTAACGCCGTCTTCGTCTATGTGCGCCAGCTTCGGTTCTTCCTGACTGCCCTCGTTTTCATCACTGTCCCCATCGTCTTCTTCTTTGGCAACCTTTGAAACACCCTTACCGAAAGCGGCGCCCAAAGAAAATGCCTGAAAGCCGCCGGAATCGGTCATGGTCGGACCTTTCCAGTTCATCATTTTATGAAGTCCACCCATATCACGCACGATTTCATCGCCCGGTTGCAAATACAAATGGTAAGTATTAGCAAGCACAACCTCTGCGCCCAAGGTCTCCACATCTTCCGGCGTAAGTGACTTGACGCTACCTTTTGTTCCCACAACCACAAACGCCGGTGTCTCAATCTTCCCGTGCGGCGTCTCCAAAACTCCCGCGCGTCCGAGTTTATTCGGCAACTTTTTCTCTATAGAAAATTTTATCGGGGACATTAAAATTTATACAGTTTGCAGGTCTTTCTAGGGAGTAGTAGTTACCGTGTCTGTAGTTGTAGCCGTGCTGTCGGTCGTAGTGCTTGTTGTGTCGGCAGTTGAAGTTGCTGTAGTTGTAGTTGTTGAATCAGTTGTTGTTGTGGTGGTGTTTGTTGTAGTGTCAGCAGTTACGCTTGTCGTACTTGTTGTAGCTGTAGTATCCGTAGTTGCTGTGGTTACGGGAACACCTTGTTCTTGTTGCGGCAAAGTGGTAATTACGGGCGCGCTACGCGCAGTAAGCGCCTCGTTTAAAAGACGCGCGACCTCTTCTGCAACGAATGCGCGTATCTCATCACGTGTCGGCGGCGGGGGGGCTGTTACAACGGATGATGAGACTGCCGACTGCCCTCCGGCCGTGGAGGCTTCCGCTAGGGCTTCCGGTTCAGGCACTATCGGCGCGTATCCTTCAAATTCTTTTTGTTCCGGGTCAAGAAATTTTCCGACAAGACCGGCGTATTCCACAGTTGCCACTTTCTTTGTGGCGCCTTTTTTCTTTTCTTTGGCCTGTACTTCTTTCAAAAATCCTGACTCATAGTCAAGAACTTCGCCCAATTCTTTGGCTACGCGGAGGCCGAGGTCTTTACCGCCTAACTCCGCCTTGGCTATGGACAAAACGCGCTCTTCGGCCGTATCTTGCCATACATAATCTTTAAGAGTGATGTTTGTAAACGCGTAGCGAACGTAATATTTTTCGTCATCTTCAGTAACTTCTTTTATTTGGAGCGCCGGATTAAAATTTTCAAGATTGGCGGAAACAATACGACCGTTATCAATTGAGATAACCGTTTCCTTTTTCTGAATAATGGCATCCGCAATCGTATCGCGCGCGGCG
>JBASTF010000921.1:0-5620 GCA_049274755.1 Rubrivivax sp.
GACCTGCACCCTGCCGCTGACGGTGGCGGCCGGCGCCAACGGCACGGTGACCTCCACATTCACGGCCACGGCAGCCGGCGACCAGCGGGCCATCGACAACAGCGCGACGGTGGCCACGGTGGCCGTCAGCTCCAATCTCGGTGTGTCGCAGACGGTGACCGCGTCGCAGGTGGCGGCAGGCAGCAGCACGGTGTTCACGGCCCTGGTCAGCAACCCGGGTCCCGGCGTGGCCAGCAACCTGCGCATCAACTGGAGCCACAGCGGCACCTCGCCCGATGTCGTCTTCGACACGCCGACCTGCACGGCCAGCGGCGGCGCCACCTGTCCGACGACGATCGGCCCGGCGATGACGGTGCCGACACTGGGCATCGGGCGGGCGCTGCAGTTCAGCTTCCGCGCCACGCCCTCGGCCGGCTTCCGCGGCAACATCACGAACACCGTGTCCGTGAGCTCGGACGAAGACCAGGACACCAGCAACAACAGCGCCACTGCCGTCACCACGGCCGTGGACCTGCGCAGCGGCAGCTACACGGCCTATGCCGTCGACGGCAAGCAGTACACGCTGGCGATCGACTTCGACACCAACCAGTACACGATGTCGGGCCAGGGCGCGTCGACGACCCGCAGCTTCACGCTGGAAAGCTCGACCGGCGACTTCGTCGTCAGTGGCACGGCGCGGCTGCGTGCCGGCGAAGACCTGCTGATCGGCGGCCACGACTTCGGTGCCGGCGTGCGGCCCTTCATCGCCGCCCGCAGCTTCACGAACAACCTGTCGGGGCTGGGCGGTTCCTACAACCTGGCGACGCTGAACGTGTCCAGCGCCGGCGTCACGACCACGCGCCCCGGCACGGCACTGATCTCGGGCAACACGCTGACGACCTGCCAGAGCGAAGGCATCGACGTGGCCCAGGTGCGCAACTGCGTCGCCGGCTCGCGCAAGGACTACCTGAACCTCACGCTGAACAGCGGCGTCGCCACCGGCACCACCATCACCGGCGAAAGCTACAGCTTCGCCGTGGCCAACAGCGGTGCCGCCAAGGTGCTGCTCAGCGCCGGCCTGGGTGCCGACGGCAGCGACCAGCTGCGCATCGGCCTCATCGATTCGACGGCCGGCTACACCTACGGCCCGGCGCTGCGCGGCCCCACATCCACCGGCGACTGGTGGCGCTCGACGCTGACCTTCGGCACGCCGCCGATCTTCGACGCCGTGGGCAGCACCAGCGCCGACACGGTGCAGCTGCTGAGCATCCAGAACACCGGCAGCGGCCCGTTCAGCATGCTGGAAGGCACCAGCCTGACCTACAACGCCCTGGTCTACGTGATGCAGGCCTATCCGCTGGTCGTCGTGGTTGGCGGTGCACCGGTGTACGCCGGTGCGTCCAGCGGTTTCCTGTCTCTGGGGCTGCCATGACGCGACAGCAGCTCGGCATTGTTCTTGCGCGTGGCCGGTTCGAACTCCGGGAGCCATCATGACCTGCAACCACATCGTTTTCATCGTGATGGACAGCTGCCGCTACGACAGCTTCATGGCTGCCAGCACGCCCAACATCGACCGCCTCGGCCAGGCCGAGAAGCGGTACTCCTACGCTTCCTGGACGGCGCCGTCGCACCATGCCTTCGCGATGGGCATGCTGCCGCACAGCAGCCCCAAGGAGGTGTTTGCCTCCGAGGTCTACAAGGACGAGTTCGCGCTGTGGAAGGACCGCACCGGTCACCCCGACATCGCGTTCAAGGAGTTCCTGCCCGACCTCTCGCTGCCCAAGGTGCTGCGCAAGATCGGCTACCGAACGGTGGCCAAGGTCTCGATGCCGGTGCTGAACAAGAACACCTTGATCAGCCGCGACTTCGACGACTACAAGCTGATGAAGAACCACAACGACTTCGCCGGCATGATCGACGAGATGGAGTTCCCCGACGAACCCCACTACTACTTCCTGAACCTGGGCGAGACGCACTACCCCTACATGCTGTCGGGCGAGAACCTGCCGCACATCTCGGGGCTGCACGGTGCGCTGAAGTCCATGGACAACGCGCCCGAACGCGCCGAGAAGCAGAGCTTCGACGCCGGCCAGATGGAGATGCTGCGCAAGCAGCAGGTGAAGTGCGTCGAGTACATCGACAGGCAGATCGGCAAGCTGATGGAGATGACGCCGCCGAACACGCACTTCATCGTCACCGCCGACCATGGGGAACTGTTCGGCGAGGATGGCTACTTCGGCCACGGGCCCATCATGCACGAGAAGTGCTTCGAGGTGCCCTTCGTCGAAGGGCGCCTGGCCTGACGGCCACTGCCCGCCCCGCATGGCCGCACCGCTGTTCCTGCTCGCCCCGCCGAGGTCCTACACCTCGCTGGTGAACGCCATGCTGGGCCAGCATCCGCAGGCTTTCGGCCTGCCGGAGCTGTGCCTGTTCAACGTCGGCGTGCTGGTCGACCTGTGGAAGGGCTCGCAGGGCGACATCGCCGAAAACGGCTCGATGGTGCGCCACGGCCTGCTGCGCGCGCTGGCCGAGATCTACTGCGGCGAACAGTCCACGGCCACCGTGAACATGGCACTGCGCTGGTGCTCGGCGCGCGAGGAATGGACCACGGCCGAGGTGTTCCAGGAGATCGTCGCCAAGCTGCACCCGATGGTGGCGGTGGAGAAGAGCCCCTCGTACACGATGTCGGTGCTGCGCATGCGGGCCATGCGCGAAGCTTTCCCCGATGCCCGTTTCCTGCACCTGGTGCGCCACCCGGTGGCGCAGGCCAAGTCGGTGATGGCCATCAACGACGGGGCCTTCACGATCAAGGTCAACGCCTTCGAGATCGGCGAGGACTACGCGATGCTGGAGCCGCAGATCGCCTGGCACGACATCAACCTGAACATCCTCGACTTCCTCGACGAGGTGCCGGCCGAGCAGCAGATGCGCATGCGTGGCGAGGACATCATGGCCGAGCCCGAGAAGCATCTGGCCGAGATCATGCGCTGGGTCGGGCTGCGCGACGACGACGCGGCGGTGGCCGACATGATGCACCCCGAACGGTCGCCCTTCGCCTGTTTCGGGCCCATCAACGCACTGTTCGGCAACGACCCCAACTTCCTGGCCGGCCCCACGTTCCGGCCGCACAAGCCGAAGATTCCGCCGCTGACGGCCAAGGTGCCGTGGCGCGACGACGGCAAGGGGCTGTACCCCGAGGTCATCGCGCTGGCGCGCGAGTTCGGCTACCAGTAGCCCCAACGACGACGCACGAGACAAGCCTGCCATGAACGCCCCCAGCGATTCCGACAAGCCGCAGCGCCAGCGCCAGCGCCTGTCGCCTGTGCCCGAGAACCCGGTCACCAAGCGCCTGGACGCCTCGCTGCTGTCGCCGCACCAGCGTGCATTGCGCACCGCGGTGGTGGATGCCTTCAATGCCAAGAAGGCGCGGCGTTTCCTCGAGCGCCACGTCAAGCACATCAGCACCAACCGCGACCTGGCCGACGGCATCAAGTTCCTGTTCGACGAACATGGCCGGCCGCCGGCCAATGCGCCGCTGGAAGACATCGTCGACGAGCGCCGACGCGTCGAGTACCAGATCAAGTGGTTCGAGGGCACGCTGCTGGAACTGCGCAACCGTCTGGTGCGTGTGAAGGAAGTCGAGGACTACGCGCTCGAGATGCTGGCCCGGGCCATGCCTGACGAGTGAACGAACACAACAACAACCAGCACACGATGAGGATCCGCCCCAACCGCCGCCGCCGCATCGCCGCCAGTGCATCCCGTGCCTGTGCGGCGGGCCTGCTGCTGGTGCTGGCCGGCTGCACGATGGGGCCGGAGTACAAGCGCCCCGAGGTGTCGCTGCCGCCGGTCTGGCGCGCCGAACTGCCGAATGCAGCCGACGTGGCCAACACCGAGTGGTGGCAGTCGCTGGGCGACGCGCAACTCGATGCCTTGATCGAAGCCGCGCTGGCAGCCAACAAAGACTTGATGCTGGCCACGCTGCGCATCGAGGAGCTCGATGCACGGCTGCAGATCAGCCGCTCGGCGAACTATCCGCAGATCGGTTATGCCGTCTCGGGCCAGCGCGAGCGCCGCAGCCAGGAACGCCCGAACGGCCTGCGGCCCGGCGACAGCCCCAGCCTGGGCAACTACGAGATCAGCAGCAACCTGACCTGGGAGCTGGACCTCTGGGGCCGCGTCAAGCGCGCCAACGAAGCGGCGCGTGCCGAACTGCTGGCGTCGGAAGAAGGGCGGCGTGCGGTGATGCTGACCGTGGTGTCGGCCACCGCCACGGCCTATGTGCAGTTGCTGTCGCTGGACCAGCGCCTGGCGCTGGCCAGGCAGACGCTGGCCAACCGCGACAGCGCGGCCGATCTGTCGCGGCGCCGTTTCGAAGGCGGCTCGGGCACGGCGATGGCCGTCGAGCAGGCCTTGTCGGTGGCGGCCGAGATGGCGGCCGAGATCCCGCCGCTGGAACGCGAGATCCGCAGCGTCGAGAACAACCTGTCGGCTTTGCTGGGCCGCAACCCGGGCCCGGTGGCGCGTGGCAGCATCGAGGCGCTGCAAGGCCGCCAGAGCCGGCTGCAGCTGCCGGCCGGTGTGCCGGCCGACGTGCTGGTGCGCCGCCCCGACGTGCTGGCGGCCGAACAAGGCCTGGTGGCCGCCAACGCCCGCATCGGGGTTGCGAAGGCCGGCTATTTTCCTGTCATCTCGCTGAACGCCATCATCGGCCTGGCTGCCGACGACCCACGCTGGCTGGGTGCCGAAACCGCCCGCACCGGCAACTACGGCGCGGGCCTCGCCGGCCCGCTGTTCGCCGGCGGCCGCATCGACGCCAACGTGCGCGAAGCCGAGGCGCTGAGCAAGCAGATGACCGTGCGCTTCCAGAAGGCCGTGCAGCAGGCCGTGGTCGAGGTCGAGGACGCGCTGATCACACGCACGAAGTCCGGCGAACGTGAAGCGGCGCTGGCACGCCAGCTGGCACACCTGCAGCGTGCGACGGCGCTCGAGAAGGCGCGGTTCACCGGCGGCCGCGGCACCCAGGCCGACGTGCTGGATGCCGAGCGCCGCGAACTGGTGGCGCAGAGCCAGCAAGGCCAGGGTCAACGCGACAGCCTGATGGCGCTGATCGCGGTCTACAAGGCGATGGGAGGGGGGTGGATGCTGGAGCGCGAAAAGCGCGAAGCGCCGCCACCACCGCCGCCGGCCCCCGACGTGGCCGCACGCGGGCCGGCATTCGAAGACGAGGTTGGGAAATGAGCGAGGACACCAAAAAGATCGTATTGCCGGCCTACCTCGTCAGGCGCTTCGAGGCGTTCCGCCTCGTGTCGAAAAATGGCGAACACAGCTACCTGCTGCGCGACAAGCTGCAGGACAAGGTGCACGACTTCGACGCCTGGCAGTTTTTCATCCTCGAGGTGCTGCCGGGCTGCGAGACCTTCGAGAAGCTGCAGTCGGTGTTCGCCGACCGCTTCGACCGCCAGCTGGAACGCAAGGACGTCGACGAACTGTTCGGTTCGATGGTCGACCGCAAGCTGTTCGACGACAGCGCCGTGCAGCACCCGCTGCTGGCGCCCTTCATGCGCCGCACCTACGAGGTGCAGGACGGCAAGGCCGTGCCCAAGCCGGCCGCGGCGGTTGCGGCCGCAGCGGCCACGCC
>JBASTF010000922.1:0-1643 GCA_049274755.1 Rubrivivax sp.
GCATCGACGTCGTGCGGATGCTCCTGGCTGATGTGGGCCGTGGCCCAGGCCTCGAGTTCGCGTGCCAGCGTGCGGTGCTGGTCGGCCAGGAAGGGCCAGTCGAGGTAGGCGGTGTCGCTCATTCCAATCCTCCTCAGTCGCCCTTGAACGCCGGCTTCTGCTTGGCGACAAAGGCCTCGTAGGCGCGTGTGAAGTCCTGCGTCAGCATGCACAGCGCCTGCGCCTGGGCCTCGGCCTCGATGGCCTGCTCCAGCGTCATCGCCCACTCCTGGTGCAGCATGGTCTTGGTGATGCCGTTGGCAAACGTGGGGCCGGCCACCAGGTCGCGCGCCAGCGCCTGGGCCTGTTCCAGCAGCGCCTCGGGCGCCACCAGGCGGTTGAAGAAGCCCCAGCGTTCACCTTCTTCGCCACCCAGCGCACGGCCGGTGTACAGCAGTTCGCTGGCGCGGCCCTGGCCGACGATGCGCGGCAGCATCGCGCAGGCGCCCATGTCGCAGCCGGCCAGGCCGACACGGTTGAACAGGAAGGCGGTTTTGCTGCGCGCCGTGCCCAGGCGCAGGTCGGACGCCATCGCAACAATGGCACCGGCGCCGGCGCAGACACCGTCGACCGCCGCGACGATGGGCTGCGGGCAGCCGCGCATGGCCTTCACCAGGTCGCCGGTCATGCGCGTGAACATCAGCAGCTCGGGGGCCTTCAGCCGCACCAGCGGGCCGATGATCTCGTGCACGTCGCCGCCCGAGCAGAAATTGCCGCCGGCACCGGCGACGACCACCACATGCACGTCGTCGGCGTACTTCAGCTGGCCGAACAGGTCGCGCAGCTCGGCGTAGGACTCGAAGGTCAGCGGGTTCTTGCGCTCGGGCCGGTTCAGCGTGATGGTGGCGACACCGTCTTCCACCTGCCACAGGAAATGCGTGGCGCGGTAGCCGGCGGCAGGGCGGCGGTTGCCGGCGGCCAGCGCGGGGTCCACACGCGGCGTGTCAGGGCTTTGCATCAGGTCTCCTCGGAGGCTTGTTGTTCGACGTTCACCAGGTGCACACGCAGTGTGCCCAGGTGCTGGTACAGCTGCTGCACGGCCTTGTCGTCCAGGCCGGCCAGCAGTTCCAGCAGCCATTGTTCGTGTTCCTGCGCCATGGTCTCGAAGCTGCGCCGGCCCTTGGCCGTGAGGCTGACGATCCAGGCGCGGCGGTCGCCGGGGCTGCTTTCGCGCATCACCAGGCCGTCGCCTTCGAGTTCGTCGGTCAGCGCCGTGACGTTGCCGCCGGTGACCATCAGGTAACGCGACAGCTCGCGCATCTTCAGCCCGTCGCGGAAGCGGTAGAGCTGCGACATGTAGTCGAAGCGCGCCAGCGAGATGCCGAAACGCTCGCGCAGGCGGCGGCGCACCTCGGCCTCGACCTGCGTGGTGCAGGCCAGCAGGCGCAGCCAGAGCTTGAGCTTGGCATGGTCGTCGCTGTGCGCCCGGGCTTCGTGGCCCAGTTCCTGCGCGTCGCTGAGCAGGGCCCGCGAGGGGTCGTGTTTCATGTGACTTCTCCTCCGGACACCGAGATCGATTGGCCGGTGATGGCTGCAGCTGCGCTGCCGCACAGCCAGCGCACGGCGTCGGCCACCTCGGCCGGCTGCACCAGGCGGTGCTGCGG
>JBASTF010000923.1:0-6762 GCA_049274755.1 Rubrivivax sp.
GACCAACGCCAGCGACAGCGCCGCGGACCAAGCGGACGCCGCGGAGCCGGCTCTGCCGGTCCGCCAGCGTCGCCCCCTGGGGGGAGGCGCCGAAGGCGCTTCGGGGGGGGTCACAGGTCGGCGAGGAACAGGGCAGGCTCGCCGTCGCAGTCGCTGCTGTACAGCACCTGTTTCTGGTCGGGCGTGAACGAGGGGTGCGGGTGCGTGACCTGGCGGTTGCCTTTGTAGACACGCCAGCTGCTGTCGTGGCGCGCGATGGCACGTTCGCTGCCGGCCCGCAGGTCGAAGACATGCAGGTAGGGGTCGGTGCCGATCTGGTGGCCGCTGGTGTCGGCCACATCGGCCGGGCTGTCGCAGCCGTCGCCGACCAGCAGCGTGCCGTCGTGGTTGCTCATCAGGTGCGAACAAGGTGGCATCGCCGTCAGCCGCGTGTTCTGCAGCGTCACCGGGTCCAGGCTCCAGATCCAGCGTTCACGCTGGCCCTTCAGGTAGGAGACATAGATCATCGCCGAGCCGTCGGGCACCCAGAACTCGTGGGTGCAGCTTTCGCCGGCCGCGTGTTCCTTCGCGCAGCGCACGTTGCTGCCGTCTTCGTCGACGAACCACATGCGTGCGTCGATCAGGTCGTGCGGGCCTTCGTGGCAATAGGCCACGGTGTTGTCGTCGAAGGGGCGGTACTGCGGGTGGCCGAGCCAGCCGTTTTTCTCGAGGATGACCTCGCGTGCACCGGTCGCCAGGTCGATGCGGATCAGCCGGCAGCGCGGCTTCCTGTGGAACATCTGGTGGAACTTCTGCCAGTCCGACAGCGGGAACCAGTCGTCGGCATGGATCTCGATGCCCACCATCTTCGTGCAGGCGCTGTTGGCCACCCAGGTGCCATAACCCACCTGGCCTGGCGGCACCGTGTAGACCACCTCTTCGTGCAGGTCGGCCAGCGACAAGCGGATCAGCTGGCGCTCGGCGCGCACGAAGTAGAGATGCTGGTCGTCGGGGCTGAGGAAACCGCCGAAGGTGTTTTCGCCGGCTCCGTCGCTGAGCTGCAGCGCCTCGCCGCCGGCCAGGTCCAGCAGGTGGTAGTTCCAGTCGGTGCCGGGGCCGAACTCGCCGCCGAAGACGAGTTGGCTGCCGTCGTTCGTGAAGCACTTCTGGTAGAAGTAGTTGCGGTGGCAGGTGACGTCGGTGGGTGTCAGCCGCGTCACGCGCGCACCGGTGTCCTTGTCGTGGCGGGTGTCGAAGCGCAGCTGGCGCGTCGTGCCTTTGCTCATGGTCGTGGTCCTTCAGGCGAGGCGTTGCAGCAGTGCCTGGCCGTCGCGGCGCAGCCGCGCTGCGGCGTCGTCGGCACTGCTCTTGCCGTAGGCGACGGTCTCGAAGACCTCGCGGATGAATTTCTGCATGCGGGGGTGTTCGAACAGCGGCTGCGGCAGTTCGATGCGGCCAGCGCGGCGCTGCGCCCGCACCTGCTCGAAAGCCTGACGCTCCAGCGCCGGAATCTGGCCTGCGGCTTCCAGCTGCGCAAAGGCCGAAGCCGCCGACGGGATGCCGCGGGTGCGGCCCAGCAGCTTCGTCGCTTCGGGGTCGGCGAGCAGAAAGCCCATCAGCTGGGCCGCGGCCTCGGGCTGGCGGCAGTTGCGGCCGATCGCGAACATCAGCGTCGGGCGGCCGAACATGCCGCTGTTGCGGGCCTCGGGCAGGGTCGGGAAGTCCCCCAGCGCCAGCTTCTCGCCGGCTTTCAGCGTGCTGCCGCGCAAACCGATCACCGAGTCCCAGGTGTAGTTGCCGGCCCAGCGGCCGTTCACCCAGTCGGGCTGCTGCTCGGTGGGCTTCTCGGCACCGCCCAGGCTGGCGCGCAGCGGCAGCGAGGTGGCCACATGCTCGCCGACCAGACGCTGGTAGGTGCGCACCCAGTCCAGCGCCGCGGCCTCGGTCATCGCCACACGCGGGTTCAATGGGTCGAGGTAGGCCGTGCCGTGGCGCTGCTGCACCCAGGCCTGGGACAGCAGGATCATGTCGTAGAGCTCGCCGTCCAGCGGGTAGGCATGTTCGCCCAGCTTGCCGCGGAAGGCCGGTCCGGCGGCAAAGAGTTCGTCCCAGCTGCGGGGCAGGGCCAGTCCGGCGCGGCCGAAGGCGCTGGCGTTCCACAGCATCACACGGGCGCTGTAGCCCACGGTGACGGCGTTCAGCCTGCCGGCGCGGCGGCCCATCTCCACCTCGGCCGGTTCGAACTGGTCCAGCGGCAGCAGCGCACGCAGCGGCTCCAGGTCGGTGAGGCCGGTGCCGCGCTTGGAGAACATCGCCATCCAGGCCCAGTTGATCTGCATCAGGTCGGGCTCGGAGCGGCCGGCGATCTGCGTCGTCAGCCGTTCCAGATAACCGTTGAAGCCCATGTACTCGGGCTTCACGCGGATGCCGGGATGGCGTTCGCGGAACCGTGCGATGGCCGCCAGCGTGGCCTGGTGCCGCGCGGCGCCACCCCACCAGGTGAAGCGCAGCGCCGGTGCATCGGCTGCACGTGCCAAGCCCAGCGCCAGCATCGGAGCGGCGACCAGCGCGGCGCGGCGGCTGTGGTTCACGGCGCCAGACGCAGGCCGCTGTCGGCGTCGAACAAGTGCGTGGCCCCCAGCTGCAGGTGCAGCGTGCAGGCCTGGCCACGCTGCAGCCCGCCCAGGCCCGCCAGCGCATCGGCCGCAACACGGGCGGTGAAGGGCAGGCCGCCGATGTCCACATGCACAAACACTTCGTTGCCCATGAACTCCAGGAAACGCAGCTGCGCCGGCACGGCGAGTGCATCTTCACGCGGCAGGGCCGTCAGGTGTTCGGGGCGCAGGCCGAAGCGCACACGGCCGGGCCTGGCGCCGGCCGGCGCCGGCAATGTCTGGCTGCCGATCTGCAGCAGGTCGCCCATCACCGTGGCTTCGTGCAGGTTCATCTCCGGCGAACCGATGAACCCTGCGACGAAGGCATTGGCCGGGCGCGCGTACAAGACCTCGGGTGTGTCCACTTGCTGGATCACGCCCTCCTTCAGCACGCAGATGCGCTGGCCCATCGTCATCGCCTCGACCTGGTCGTGTGTGACGTAGATGACGGTGGCCGGCTGCCCGGCGTCGCGCAGTGTGCGGTGCAGTTCGGTCAGCCGCACACGCATGCTGGCACGCAGCTTGGCATCGAGGTTCGACAGCGGCTCGTCGAACAAAAACACCTCGGGCTTTTTCACGATGGCGCGGCCCACGGCCACGCGCTGCGCCTGGCCGCCGGACAGCTGCTTGGGGTAGCGGTCCAGCAGGTGTTCCATCTCCAGCAGCTGCGCGGCCTGGCGCACACGCCGGTCGACCTCGGCGCGGGGCGTGCCCGACAGTTTCAGGCCAAAGGCCAGGTTGTCGTAGACCTTCATGTGCGGGTACAGCGCGTAGTTCTGGAACACCATCGCGATGCCCCGTTCCTTTGGCGGCAGGCCGTTGACCACCTGCTCGCCGATGCGCAGTTCGCCGCCGCTGATGCTTTCCAGCCCCGCGATCATGCGCAGCAGCGTGCTCTTGGCGCAGCCCGAGGGGCCGACAAAGACCATGAACTCGCCGTCGTGCACATCCAGGTCGACACCGTGCACGGCCTTGAAGCCGTTGGGATAGACCTTCTCGATCTTGTTCAGCGTGAGACGTGCCATGGCGGCCTAGCCCTTGATGCCGCTGGACGCGGCGCTTTCGATGAAGTGGCGCTGCGCGGCGAAGAACACGGCCACCGACGGGATGAGTGCCACGACGGAGATCGCGATGACGTTGGCCCACTCCACTTCCTCGGTGGCGCCGATGCTCATCTTCAGCGCCAGCGACACCGGGTACTTCTCCACCGACGAGAGGTAGATCAGCGGCCCCATGAAGTCGTTCATCGTCCAGATGAACTGGAACACGATGACCGAGACGATGGCCGGCTTCAGCAGCGGCACGATGATGTGCCACAGCATCTGCAGCGGGCCGCAGCCGTCGATCATCGCGGCCTCTTCCATGTCGCGCGGAATGCCACGCAGGAACTGCACCAGCATGAAGACGAAAAACGTGTCGGTGGCAAAGGCCGAGGGCAGCACCAGCGGCCAGTAGCTGTCCAGCCAGCCGAGCTCGCGGAACACCAGGTACTGCGGCAGCCGCAGCACGATGAGCGGCAGCATCATCGTCGCGATCATCACGCCGAACAGCAGCTTGCGGCCGGGGAATTCGAAGCGTGCAAAGGCGTAGGCCACGAGCACGCAGGACACCACGGTCACCGCGATGCGCGGAATCGTGATGAGGAAGCTGTTCAGGAAGTAGGTGGCGAAGGTGTACTCGGTGCTGGTCTTCCAGCCCTTGGCATAGGCGTCCAGCGCAAAGCGGCTGGGCCAGAAGCCGAGTTCGGTGAAGATCTCGCTGTTGCTCTTGAACGTGGCGCCCACCAGCCACACCAGCGGGTACAGCATCACCAGGGCCACCAGGCCCAGGGCCAGGTAACGCGGCCAGGCCGGGCCTTGCGCGTCCAGTGCCGGGTGGCTCACTTGCGCGGCTCCCGTTCACCGGCGTAGAAGACCCAGTAGCGTGAGCTCCAGAACGACAGCGCCGCCAGGCCCGCCACCAGGGCGAACAGCACCCACGACAGCGCCGAGCCGTAGCCGACGTTGAAGTAGCGGAAACACTGGTCGTAGATGTACAGCGCCAGCAGATAGGTGGCATGCAGCGGCCCGCCTTCGGTGACCATGTAGGGGCCGTTGAACTCCTGGAACGCATGCACCATCTGCATGATCACGTTGAAGAAGATCACCGGCGTGATCAGCGGCACCGTGATGCGGAAGAACTGCTGCCACTTCGTCGCGCCGTCGATTTCCGCGGCTTCGTACAGCGTCGGCGGCACGTTCTGCAGCGCCGCCAGGAAGATGACCATGGCCGAGCCGAACTGCCAGGTGAACAGCAGCACGATGGTCCACATCGACAGGTGCTCGTCGGCCAGCCAGGCCACGGGTTCGATGCCGAACTGCGCCAGCACGAGGTTGACGAGGCCGTTGCGCGCGAAGACGAAGCGCCACAGCACCGCCACCGCGATGGAGCCGCCCAGGATGGACGGCAGGTAGAAGGCCGAGCGGAAGAAGTTGATGCCGCGCAGCTTGAAGTTCAGCACATGGGCGACAAACAGCGCGAAGCCCACACGCAGCGGCACGGCGAGAAAGGTGAACAGCAGCGTGACCCCGAGCGAGCGCTTGAACAGCGGGTCGTCGACAAACAGCTCGCGGTAGTTCTCCAGCCCCACGTAGACCGGCGGGTCCATCACGTCGTAGCGCGTGAAGCTGAGCGCAAAGCTCATCACGAAGGGAAAGAGCTTGAACGCGACGATGCCGATGACAAACGGCAGCACGAACAGCCAGCCGAGGCGCTTGCTCTCGTACACCGCCGTCAGCGCTTCAGCGGGCCAGCCAGCCGCCGTCGACGGCGACGGTATAGCCGTTGACGTAGTCCGAGGCCTTCGACGCCAGGAACACCACCGGCCCGCCCAGGTCCTCGGGCACGCCCCAGCGGCCGGCCGGGATGCGCTCCAGGATCGAGGCGTTGCGCGCCTCGTCCTTGCGCAGGGCCGCGGTGTTGTTGGTGGCCATGTAGCCGGGAGCGATGGCGTTCACGTTGATGCCGTGCGCCGCCCACTCGTTGGCCATCAGCCGGGTGATCCCCATCACGCCGCTCTTGGAGGCGGTGTAGGAAGGCACACGCACACCGCCCTGGTAGGACAGCATCGAGGCCACATTGATGATCTTGCCGCCGCTGCCCTGGGCCAGGAACTGCCGCGCTGCGGCCTGCGAAAAGAAGAACACCGTCTTCAGGTTCAGGTCGACGACGTCGTCCCAGTCCTTCTCGCTGAACTTGATCGCGTCTTCGCGGCGGATGATGCCGGCGTTGTTGACCAGGATGTCCACGCGGCCGCTCAGGGTCTTGGCCTGCTGCATCAGGCCATCGATGCAGCTGATGTCGGCGAGGTTGGCGCGCAGGTCCAGGAAGCGGCGGCCCAGCTTCTCCACCGCGGTCTGCGTGTCGCGCGGCTCGGTGACGTTGACGCCGACGATGTCGGCGCCCGCCTGTGCCAGCGCCTTGGCCATGCCCTGGCCGAGGCCGGTGTCGCAGCCGGTGACGATGGCCACTTTGCCGGCCAGTTGGAAGTCGTCGAGAACCATGATGGGTGGGCGCTCAGTGCAGTGCGCTGGCGAGCGCGCTGTGGATGGGTGGGTGGATGTCCGTGCTCGGGGCCGTGCTGCTGCGGCTCGGCACGCTGGGGCGCAAATTTAAGAGTCTCCGGTGCAGTTCGGAATCATGGTTTCTAATTAGTGAACTGGCGTTTCATTTTTGTTCTGTGCCGCTATAGTACCGCCGAAACAACGTGTCGGCCTGTAACGCCGGCAGCGACAGGAGACGCGCCATGGACCCCTTCTTCGATGCGCAGAACACGCCCTGGACCGAGCTGGGCGACGGCATCCGCCGCCGCATCGTGGCCCACACGCCGCAGCTGATGAGCGTGCTGGTGCAGTTCGACAAGGGCGCCATCGGCACAGCGCATGCCCACGCGGTGCACGACCAGATCGCCTACGTCGTCAGCGGCTCCTTCGAGGCCGAGATCGACGGCGTGAAGAAGCTGCTGCGTGCCGGCGACGCCTTCGTCGCAGCCCACGGCAGCCTGCACGGCGTCGTCGCACTCGAAGCCGGCAGCACCTTGCTCGACCAGTTTTCACCGCGCCGCGAGGACTACCTCTAGGCGCCGCGCACC